>JACCXN010000044.1 GCA_013696965.1 Bacteroidota bacterium
ACAGTGCACAAACAATAATGAATATAACATGGCGTCCCGATAAATCGGGATGACATTTAAAAAACAAATTATCTACATATGAAAGTAATTCGAGAAAGGATAGTAAATGGTTCTTCATTAACAATGATCTCGAACTCAATTTTCTAAGTTTTGGTCTTAAGTTTTTTAGCTTTAACAAAAATTTTATTTGATTTTTTTTTGTAAATTCATACATGAGAAAAATCACAGAAATTATACCCGTAAATAAGGTGATAGCTTTATTTACACTTGTTTTTCTTTTCTTAATTGTATTTATGTTCTCTGGCAATAAGCAGAAAGAAAAGCAAAAAATACCAAATCAAATAATTTACAAAATAGAAACCTTTCAAACAGAAACAGGGTGGGGGTATAAAATTTACAATTCTGAAAAAATGCTTATTAATCAGGAAAATATTCCAACCATAACAGAATTTATATCTTTTAAATCAGAAGATGAGGCAATTTCAACGGCTAATTTAGCCATAGAGAAATTAAAAAAAGGCTTTTTCCCACCTGCAATAACACTTGAAGAACTAGATAGTTTAAAAGTATCTTATTGATTATAAGCAATTCAATTTTCTGTTTTTATCTCCAATAAACTCCCTGCTGTTCCCCGTTTTGTTTAATAAGGTTTCAAGTAGGCTAGTTTATGAATCAATTATTCCCTTAATCAGGATTTGTTTTGTTTAGTTCACTCCCCAAAATGTCCTTGTTTTTCCACATATATAAGGGGCATAAATGATTCTTTTTTAAATGGAACTTGTTCCTATTATCGATAATCAGGCAAAAAGATTTTAATGGCAAATTTTTTTATACTGATAATTGGCAAAATACATTTTCGAAAATTAAAATTTGAGCAATATGAAAAATCAATACTTGTTAAAGTTTCTAAGAAAATTACCACTGCTTGCATTAATATTTGCATGTATTAGTGTGCCTGTTTTTGGACAGGGGGTATGGATGCAAAAAACTGATTTTGGAGGAACTAAAAGAAGTAAAGCAGTAGGATTTTCAATTCTTTCTAAAGGTTATATTGGCCTTGGCAAAACAGGTTCAAGTAATTATAAAGATGATTTTTGGGAATACAATCCTGTTTCTGATAGCTGGGCACAAGCAGCTGTTTTTCCTGGGAACACAAGATCAAATGCAGTTAGTTTTACCATCGGTTCTTCCGCTTATGTTGGAACTGGGGCTGCTAGCAATGGGACGCCTACAAATGAACTATACCAATACAACCAGTTAACAAACTCCTGGAATAAAAAAGCTGACTTACCCTACTCAGCAGATAGTGCTACAGGTTTTGCTATTGACAATAAAGGATATATCGGAATAGGATCCGGGTCAGCCGGAGCTGTTGACGATTTTTATAAATATGATCCTGTAACTGATTCCTGGTCTGCCATTAAAAAATTCCCTTTCAATGCTTTAGGGGCTTTTGGTTTTGCAATCAATAACAAAGGGTATGTATGTACAATTGATTCTTCAAATAATTTTTGGGAATATAGCCCTGTAGAGGATACCTGGAATAAAATGGCTAATTTCCCTGGGGAAACAAATAGTAATAATACTGTTTTCGTCCTAAATAATAAAGCCTATGCTGCTACTTCAACAAATGAATTTTGGCAATATGATCCTGTTTCTAATTCATGGTCACAAATGTCAGATTTTGATGGTGCTGCACGAAGATCTGCAGTTGGGTTTTCAATTGGAAGTACTGGGTATATTGGAACAGGTATATCCTCTTCATCTACTTACAAGAATGATTTCTGGGCCTTTGCCAGAAAAGATACCTTTAATGCTGATTTTAGTTTAACCAATTCCTGTTTCGGCATTCCTGTAATTTTTGTCGATAACTCAACTTCAACCGATAGTACCAACATTGTTAGCTGGGAATGGAATTTTGGAGATGGAAATTCTTCAATAAATCAATTTCCCAATTATGATTATCCTGTTTTTGGAAATTATATGGTAAAACTTATTATTACCGATAATCTTCAAAACAAGGATACTATTGAAAAACCAATTGCTATACATGAAAAGCCTGCAACAGAATTTACCTTTTCCTTTATTGATAGCCTTAAAGTTAGTTTTGTGAATAATACCGTTGGTGCCGGGGAATATTACTGGCAGTTTGGTGATGGTTCTATAAGTACCAGCGTTAATGTTTTGCATTCTTATGCAACAAAAGGAATTTATGAAGTATGCCTTTCCGGATATAATTTTAACGGATGCGAGGGGAAAATTTGTAAACTTGTCGACCTGAATACTGTTGGAATGGAAACAATTAAAAATAAAGAATATGCATTCAATATTTATCCAAACCCTGCAACAGATCACATTTTCCTTTCAGGAGAGGTAAAGGGAAATGAAAAAACAAAAATACAACTTATTGATGCTTTGGGGAAAATAATGTTTTCAAAAAATATTGAAAATGCGGAAAATTTCATCGAACCAATTGACATTAAAAATCTAAATGCTGGATTTTATTTAATACAAATACAAACTGGAGATCAGTTTACAAGAAAAAAATTAATTGTTAAATAAACTCAGGCAAAAAGAAATGGGCGTTGAAATCAGTGGACATATTGTAATCCCCGGTTTGTGTTTTTAACCTGTTGAGGTTGTTATAGGAAAAATCTTCCACAAAGCCATTGGGCCCATTATTGGCGTTAGATATAAAATAGCATAAAGCCTCGGTTTCATTGGGACTTTGTTATTGAAGAGTTTATTATTATTTAAAGAATGTTGTATCTACTTTAAGAACAAAATCTACTTCTTTTTCTGACTTTTCTTTCCTTATCCATAAACTGTTTTCTAAAACATTTTTATTTAAGATTTGCCCCTGTTTTTTTATCTCCAATTCTTTAAAAAAATATTTCATTTCTGGTGGCTTCTCCTTGTGAAGACCAGGCAAACTTCTTAATGTAAAATATTCACATGGTGCGATATAATCTGTTATTTCAACATCAACTGGTGGATTATTTCCTATTCTTTATTCTACAACAGAGCGGGCAATAATTTCATCATCACATAAATTTTCAATTATAAAATTGCCTTTTATTTTAGGTTCAGGTTTGCAAGAAATCAATAAAACAAAATAAGGCAAAGCGATAAATACTAAAGCTTTTATACCATTCATATTATGGAATAAATGCATTTGTGCTATCAGGCTTTGGGTTAAACTCTTTAAAACTATAAATTTCATTGCGTGTTTCTAATCCTGTTATCTTCCCCTTTTGCAGTCTGTATATTTTTTCACCAAATACGTAGATTTTTATGCCATATCCTATAAAATTTAAATTAAATAGTGGTTGGAAGGAATGGAACATTTGTTTTCGTAAAATAAACTGCTCAACATTCCAAAATTTGATCGGGTATTGATTTTTAGGAAACAATTTTGGAGAAACCTAAATTTCCTTGTAAACCACCTGAATGAATAACAAGAATTTTATCCTCGGGTTTAAAAAAACCTTTTGCTCCCATATCATATATTCCATACATCATTTTCCCGGTATATATGTAATCCAGTGGAATTTTTGTCCTTTCTTCAAAGGCATTAATAAAAGCAAGCAATTCAGGTTTTACTTTTGCATAGCCTCCAAAGTGGTAATCTGTAATGATTTCCCAATTTTCATCCTTTTTTACACCAGAATAAGTTTTGATATAGGATTCTAAAAATTGATTTACATTTTCTTTTAAAAAATCACCGCCTTTAAGTGCCGAAAAGCCCAGAGCTTTTGTTTTTGGTTTTTTTGAAAGAACTATTCCTGCCATGGTTGTTCCTGTTCCCATCGCACAGCAGATATAATCATAATCCTGTTCTACTTCCGATAAAATTTCCATACAGCCCTTTACTCCGTTCAAATTCGCTCCTCCTTCAGGTATCAAGTAAAAAGGTCCAAATTTTTCTTCTAATTGCTTTATAAATTCAGCATTGTTTTTTTCTCGATATGTTCCTCTGCCAATAAAATAGAGTTGCATCCCATTTTTTCGAGCCAAATCAAGAGTAGGATTAAAGTTTTTTGGCTCTTCACCTCTAATTATACCAATGGTTTTTAATCCTGACAGGCTTCCCATTGCTGCAGTTGCAGCTATATGATTTGAATAAGCACCACCAAATGTTAATATGGTTTCAAATCCTGTCTTACTGGCTTCTAAAATATTGTATTTTAATTTCCACCATTTATTCCCTGAGACAAGAGGGTCAATCATATCATCTCTTTTTATAAATAGCTTTGAGGTAAATTTTTTATTGTAGTCAATAATTTCCTGAATTACAGGTTTAGGATTTAGCATGGTTGGTAAAAGTATTATACCATTTTGGAAATTCAAAATGATAAGTTGGAAATCATTTGTAATTATTTCTTAATGGATGATATTTTTTGAAAAAAATGCAAAAAACAAGGCGAATTTTGTATATTTCCCCCATTATGGAAGGATTTTCAAAAAAAGATAAATTCGATCCCGATGATTTTTATCATTCACCGGAAGGATATATTGTCTTTACTGAAAAATATTTATTAAAAAGAGCATATTGCTGTAAAAATGGATGCAGGCACTGTCCCTATGGCTTTACTTTAAAAAGAACAACAATGGAAACAATAAATAATATTTCTCAAAAAGAAATTTCCAAGTCAGCTTTTAACGCTGCTGTTTTAAAGGGAATTCCTGATGAACTGCCCACATTAAAACCTTTTGATGCTTCCCTAAATCATGCCCCTAAAAGGAAGGATATTTTATCTAAGGAAGAAAAAAAACTTGCTGTAAAAAATGCGCTGAGGTATTTTGATGAAAAACATCACCCTGTTCTTGCACCTGAGTTTGCAAAGGAATTAAACACTTACGGACGCATTTATATGTACAGGTTCAGGCCTGATTATAAAATACACGCAAGAAGTATAAATGATTATCCACATAATTCAAAACAGGCTGCAGCAATAATGCTAATGCTAAGCAACAATCTTGATTATGCAGTAGCCCAACATCCTCATGAATTAATTACTTATGGAGGAAATGGTTCTGTTTTTCAAAACTGGGCCCAATACCTGCTTACAATGCAATATCTTGCCCAAATGACAGATGAACAAACCCTGGTTTTGTATTCAGGGCATCCCATGGGATTGTTCCCTTCAAACATTGATGCCCCAAGAGTGGTTGTAACGAATGGTATGATGATACCCAATTATTCAAAACCAGATGATTGGGAACGTTTTAACGCATTAGGTGTTACCCAATATGGACAAATGACTGCCGGTTCTTTTATGTATATTGGGCCTCAAGGCATTGTTCATGGAACTACCATCACAGTTCTTAATGCAGGAAGAAGAATGAAACTAGGCAATGAAGGGCTTGCAGGAAGAATTTTTGTTTCCTCTGGTTTGGGAGGAATGTCTGGAGCTCAACCCAAGGCTGGGGTTATTGCCGGAGCTGTGTCGGTAATTGCCGAGGTAAATCCCAAAGCAACTAAAGTAAGACATGAACAGGGTTGGGTAGATGAGGTTTACCAGGATTTGGACAAGCTTATTGCAAGAATTGAAATAGCGCGTAAAGCCAAAGAGGCTGTTTCCCTGTCCTATCAAGGAAATATTGTAGATTTATGGGAGAAATTTGCCGCTGAAAAAGTTAAAATAGAATTAGGCTCTGATCAAACATCACTTCATAACCCTTATTCAGGTGGATATTATCCTGCAGGATTGTCTTATGAACAATCAAATGAAATGATGGCCAATAATCCGGAAGAATTTAAAAAACAGGTGCAAAAATCATTAATAAGGCATGTAAATGCAGTAAAGCAAATGGTGTCAAATGGAATGTATTTCTGGGATTATGGAAATGCTTTTCTATTGGAAGCTTCCCGTGCTGGTGCCGATGTGCTAAAATCAGATGGCACTTTTATTTATCCTTCTTATGTTCAGGATATTTTAGGCCCACTCTGTTTTGATTATGGTTTTGGTCCTTTTAGGTGGGTATGTACATCTTCCGACCCTAAAGATTTAAAAATTACAGATAAAATAGCTGAAGAGGTAATTTTAGAAATGCTTATTACAGCCCCTGATGAAATTAAACAGCAGCTTAACGACAATTTAATTTGGATAAGAAAGGCAGAGGAAAACAAACTGGTGGTTGGTTCCCAGGCAAGAATTTTATATGCGGATAGTGAAGGCAGGATAAAAATTGCATCGGCCTTTAATAAGGCTATTAAAGATGGAAAAATTTCTGCTCCTGTTGTTCTTGGCAGGGATCATCATGATGTTTCAGGTACAGATTCACCCTACCGCGAAACGTCCAATATTTATGATGGTTCCCAATTTACTGCCGATATGGCTATTCACAATGTTATTGGCGATTCTTTCAGGGGCGCAACATGGGTTTCTGTTCATAATGGCGGAGGTGTTGGATGGGGAGAGGTCATCAATGGAGGTTTTGGCCTTGTTCTTGATGGGAGCGATAATGCATTTAAGAAATTACAGTCTATGCTCTTTTGGGATGTTAACAATGGCATTTCACGCAGGAGCTGGGCCAGGAATAAAGAAGCAATGTTTGCTATTAAAAGAGCCATGCAGGCTGAACCTTTATTAAAGGTTACAATACCAAGTATCCCTGATGATGAACTTTTAAAAAACTTATTTTAAAAAATTAAAAACATGATTTTTTATAAACCCTTCCGAATTACTCTAGCCATTTTAGCTGGTCTTTTATTCCTAACTTCATGTGAACCTGAAGGCGAGAATGTGAATTTTACAGCCGAAGAAATGGTTGGTACTTATAACTGTGCTGAAAAAAGCCAGGTTTACTCATCTTCAAATTATGAGGTGATAGTATCAAAATCAGCAGCATCTTCTAGTCAAATTACTGTAGAAAATTTTTATCAATTAGGAATAAGTGCTTCTGTTAAAGTAAACATTAATGGCAGTGACCTTATTATTCCTAAGCAAGTTGTAAACAATATTACTATTTCAGGTGATGGGGTAATAATTAGCAAAAGCAGAATGAACCTTAATTACACTGCAGATGATGGTGGAGGTGTTGTTGATGTGGTAAGTGGAGGTTTGTCAAAGTAAAATTTATTTGCCATCTGTTCTTTTTTCTTTAGAATCAATTTGCTCAATATTTCATTTTAAAAACCTTTAATTATTTATGCGTAAAATTATTTTGTTTGGAATTGCTGTCGTGTTATTCCTTCCTGTTATTGGACAATATAGAGCAAAAAAAGAGGCAAATGCAAATGACGCCAGAGACAATTTTTCCAAGGGGAATTTTAAAGGATCACTTATTGAATATACGGAATTGTTGAAGTCAGATCCTAAAAACACCACTTTTCATTATAGAACCGCCTTGTGTTATTTAAATTTAAATACCGATAAATCAAAAGCAATTACACATCTTGAATTTGTTATTAAACAAGCAGGATATGATAAACAAGCTCTGCTTGAACTTGGCAAAGCATACCATTATGCTTATAGATTTGACGAGGCTATTGAGATTTTAAAAAGATATAAAGAGGAACTTGGAAAAAAAGGTGCAGCAATCATAGAAGCAGATAAATTAATTGCCTATTGTTTTAATGCAAAAGAACTAATTAAATTCCCACAAAATGTTTCCTTTGAAAATTTGGGTAAAGAAATAAACACAGAATTTCCCGACTATTATCCTTTTGTTTCTAGTGATGAAAACGATTTGATTTTTACATCAAGACGCAAAGGAAATATTGGAGGGTTTGAAACTATTGACGGATACTTTACCTCTGATATTTATATTTCGAAAGAAAAAAATGGTAACTGGTCCAAAGCCAAGAATATGGGGGCAAATGTAAATTCAGACGGAGATGATGAAGCAGTTGGAATTGCTGATGAGGGTAAATATTTATTTATTTACTCAGAAAATGCTTTTGAATATGGAGACATCCTGGCTTCACTAAAAAAAGGAAAAAGCTATCAAAGAAGGGAATTGTTGGATCAGAATATAAATACAAATGCACTTGAGGTTGCCGGATCTATTTCCCCAGATGGAAATATACTTTTGTTTTCCAGTGATAAAGATGGTGGACAAGGAGAGTTAGATATTTTTATGTCAAGAAAATTGCCTACCGGAAATTGGGGCGTGGCAACAAATCTGTCAAACCTGAACAGCAAATACAATGAAGATTTTCCTATGTTCTCCAGCGATGGTAAAGTAATTTATTTTTGTTCCCAAGGTCACAATAGCATGGGAGGGTTTGATCTTTTTAAATCAAACTGGGATGAACAAATACAAGAATGGATGAATCCTGTTAATTTAGGTTTTCCTATAAATACCCCCGAAGATAATATGACCATTTCATTTGCTAGGACAGGTACACATGCTTATATTTCTGCTTACCGCGAAGATAGTTTTGGAGACCTGGATATTTACAAGGTGAGCTTTAATGCTGCCGAACCTGTTGTTACAACAATAAAAGGGACAATAAAAGCCGAAATGATTATTGACGACAAAAAGTATAAAAATTTTCATGTGTATAAAAAAGATAACATTTTAAAAGACTTTCCAGATGAATACCATCCACCAAAGGAAAGCTTATGGAAATTTGTAGAAACAAAAAAAATGGAGGAAAAAAAAGGTTTTATATTCAAAACCATTTTGATTTTTGAAAAAAACGGAGTTGAACTTACTGTAGGTCCTGAGAAAATTCCAACCGATCCGGCTTTTAAGTTTAAAGATATTAAGAATATACTGGTTAAAATTCCTGGTTATGTTCCCTCCCCTGAGTTAATACCTACAATAGAAACAGAAATAGTTGGGGATGCATTTATTACAATTACAAATAAAAAAACGAATGAAGTTTTTGGAACTTACCTTAGTCAATCTTCAGGAAAATTTATAATTATAGCACCACCTGCAATTTATACTATTCAAGTTGAGGCCAAAGGTTATAATTTATTTAAGGATGATTTAATAATTTTCGATAAAGCATCATTTATATCTGAATTGCAAAAAGATATTATTTTGAAGAAGGAATAAGGAAAATTAATCCTTATAAATTTTAATGAACATTTTTCCATCCTTATCTATTACTGCCCTGAACATGCCATCAGTGTTAAAAGTCATGGAATAATTACCCTGGCTATCAAGTGCTATTACTCCTCCATCTCCCCCTATATTGATAAGCTTTTTGTTAATTACTTCATTTGATGCTTCATCTACAGAATAACCTTTATATTCCATCATTGCTGAAATATCATGTGCCACAACTGAGCGAATAAAATACTCGCCATGGCCTGTTGATGAAACTGCACATGTTTTATTGTTGGCATATGTTCCAGCACCTATTATTGGAGAATCTCCAATCCTTCCATACTTTTTATTTGTCATTCCTCCAGTTGAAGTTCCGGCAGAAAGATTTCCATGGCTATCAAGTGCAACAGCTCCAACGGTTCCATATTTATAGTCTTTTAATTCAAGGGGTAAAACATAACCACTGCCATCCTTTAAGCCTTTTGATTTTTGTTCCTTCTCCTGCAATTTTTTTAGCTGCTCAAGTCGCTTTTCATCTTTAAAATAAGAAGGATCAACCAAAACTAAATTTTGTTCCCTGGCAAATTTTTCTGCGCCTTTACCCACCATTAACACATGAGGAGAATTTTCCATTACACTACGCGCTGCGGTAATTGGATTTTTAATGGTAGTAACACCCGCAACAGCTCCTGCCTTTAACGTTTTTCCATCCATTATCGAGGCATCAAGTTCATTTCTTTTATCATGGGTAAAAACTGCACCTTTACCTGCATTAAACAATGGAGAATCCTCAAGTATTTTAATTGCAGATTCTATTGCATCAAGTCCTGAACCACCATTTATTAAAATTTTATATCCAAGTGTAACTGCCTCTTCCATTTTATCAGTATATTCTTTTTCTTTTTCTGGAGTCATGTTCTTTTTTAGGATAGTACCTGCACCACCATGTATCATAAAAACAATGTTTTTATCCTGGGCACATATAGTTGAAAATGAAATTAACTGTATTCCAAGGACAAGGATTAGCCTATAATTTTTTTTCATAAAATAATGAGTTTAAAGCCAAAGGTATATTAATATCTGTTAATTTCGTCCAGGTGAAAAAGTTTTATATTCTAGCTAAATACATTCGGTACCTGTTTACATCCAAAAGCAGGCATGGTGTACATTCTCCCTTTGTTTATGATTTAATAGATAAGGTTATTTACGATAAAACAATTTCTCCCCTTTTTTTTGAAATTGATAAAACAAGAAAGGCATTAAAATCAAACAACACAAAATTAATTATTGAAGATTTTGGTGCAGGTTCCTCCATTAACAATTCAAAAAGCAGAAAAATAGCAGACATAGCAAGGTATTCAGCAAAATCAAAAAAATATGCACAATTGTTATTTCGCTTGGTAAAATATTTTAAACCCCATAACATACTTGAATTGGGTACATCATTAGGCATCACCAGCATTTATCTGGCAAAAGCAGAAAATAATTCAATCCTTTATACTTTGGAAGGCTGTACTCAAACCTCAAAAATAGCCCTTGAAAATTTTGAAAAAGCGGGTATCAAAAACATAAAACTAATTCAAGGAAAATTTGAAGACACGCTACCTGCTTTAATCCCTGAGCTCCCTGTTTTGGATTTTGTTTTTTTTGACGGAAATCACCAAAAGGAAGCAACATTGAGCTATTTTAATACCTGTTTACAAAAAGTAGACAATGATTCGGTTTTTATTTTTGATGATATTCATTGGTCAGAAGGAATGGAACAAGCATGGAAAACAATTACCAGTCATCCCAAAGTAACCGTTACTGTTGATCTTTTTTTTGTGGGACTGGTGTTTTTTAGAAAAGAACAGCCACGCGAGAATTTTACAGTTAGATTTTAAGTGGAATTTTTGCTGTTTATTAGATTTTAAAGCGTGTAAAAACAGGGTGGGGTAAAATAGTAAACCTGTTCCAATATGTATATACATTCTATCAAATACACAAAACTCCAGTATACTTAACCTTAAATTTCAACCGTTCATAAAAAAAGCTTCATTATAAAGGAAGAAAATCCGAAATTCGTAGAGCTAATTATTTAATAAACATAAAATGACTTCTGTAATACAACTTCAGGAAATCAACCGGACTTATAAAGTGGGCTCTGAAATAGTTCAGGCACTGGGTTCAGTTTCCCTGGATATTTCAAAAAACGAGTATGTTGCATTAATGGGGCCATCAGGATCTGGGAAATCTACACTCATGAATATCCTGGGTTGTCTTGACACACCCAGTAAAGGCAGATATTTGTTAAGCAACCACGATGTAAGCAGAATGAATGATAATGAATTAGCGGAAATCAGGAATAAAGAAATTGGATTTGTTTTCCAGACTTTTAACTTGCTTCCCCGATCCACGGCATTGGAAAATGTGGCTCTTCCACTTATATACGCAGGATGGTCTAAAGCAAAAAGAGATCAGCGTGCACTTGAAGTTCTTGATCAGGTGGGATTAGGAAACAGAGTTCATCACAAACCCAATGAACTATCAGGAGGGCAAAGACAAAGAGTGGCAGTGGCAAGAGCCCTTGTAAATAATCCTTCCATTATTCTTGCAGATGAACCTACCGGGAATCTTGATTCTAAAACATCCTACGAAATAATGGCACTTTTCCAACAAATTCATAAAAATGGAAATACCATAATCGTGGTAACGCATGAGGAAGATATTGCAATGCATGCACATCGGATAATTCGTTTAAAAGATGGACATGTTGAATCTGACGGGATTAATCAGGAAATTAAAATTTTGGAGGAACGAATTTGAGCTTCCAAATATTTTCAATAAACCATAAATAACATGAAAATATATACAAAAACAGGAGATAAAGGTCAAACATCTTTGCTTGGTGGAACCAGAGTACCTAAATATCATTTAAGGATTGAAGCATATGGAACCATTGATGAATTAAATTCTTTTATTGGTTTAATCAGAGATCAACAAATAGATGAGCATTCAAAACAAATGCTTATCGAAATTCAGGATAGGTTATTTACTATTGGCTCTTCTTTGGCTTCGGATCCTGAAAAATCAAAAATGAAAATTCCTGATTTAAAAGAACAGGATATATCGCTTTTGGAAACGGAAATGGATAAAATGAACGATTTGCTCCCGGAAATGCGTTCTTTCGTCCTCCCTGGAGGACACAGCATTGTATCCTTTTGCCATATTTCACGCTGTGTGTGCAGAAGGGCAGAAAGGAATGTGATTCATCTTTCTGAAGAGAGTTTTGTTGCAGAAATGGTAATAATTTACCTAAACCGCCTTTCCGATTATCTTTTTGTTTTATCCAGAAAGCTATCACAGGATTTTAATGCAATTGAAATACCCTGGAAACCACGAATTTAGTGGAAATAGCGAGAATTTTTTTTATTCTAAGTAATATTCCCAGAACCATTGCGTTGAGTTTTTTAAAACATAAAATTTTTACTTGTGTATTTGTAGAATAAATTTAATTTTGCAAAACAAAAAAAAAACTATAAGAAATGTATTGGACGTTAGAATTAGCATCGTATCTTGAAGATGCGCCTTGGCCTGCCACTAAAGAAGAATTAATTGATTTTGGAGTGAGATCAGGATCACCTATGGAAGTTATTGAAAATCTTCAGGAAATTGAAGACGAAGGTGAAATCTATGAATCCATAGAAGATATATGGCCTGATTATCCAACCAAAGATGATTTTTTCTTTAACGAGGACGAATATTAAAATTGGTCTGATGATGCAAAAAAAGGCTGTTTATTAACAGCCTTTTTTTGTTGCTCTTTCTTCCATAAAGAATTTAGTTTATTTTTGTGTCAAAATATACCTTAAAAAGAGGTTTAATCGTTTATAAAAGATGATAGAATTAATTACAAATATATTTAAGGTTTTTGGCACAAAATCCGACAAAGACCTTAAGGAAATGCAGCCTTTAGTTGATAAAGTGCATGTACATACCAAGTCAATTTCATTGTTGGATAATGACCAGTTAAGAAATAGGACCCAAGAATTCCGTAAACAAATTTCCGATTATATTTCCGGTGAAAACAAACAAATTGAAGAATTAAAAAAGCTGGTGCAATCGGATTCGGCAAACGTGGATGAGTCGGAGGAGCATTATAAGAAAATTGATATCCTTGAAAAGAATATCCAGAAAAAAATCGAAGAAAAACTTCTTGATTTGCTTCCTGAGGCCTTTGCTGTGGTAAAGGAAACTGCAAAAAGATTTAAAGAAAATAAAACTTTTGAGGTAACTGCAACCCAAATGGATCGTGATCTTGCCGCTAGAAAAGACAGTGTCTCTGTAAATGGCGATAAGGCAATTTACACCAATACCTGGACTGCTGCCGGTTCTGAAGTTACATGGGACATGGTTCATTATGACGTTCAGTTAATTGGTGGTATAGTGCTGCATCAAGGAAAAATAGCCGAGATGGCAACAGGCGAGGGTAAAACCCTTGTGGGAACATTGCCTGTTTATTTAAACGCACTTTCAGGAAACGGTGTTCACCTGGTAACTGTTAATACATACTTGTCAAAACGTGACTCCGAATGGATGGGGCCATTATTTGAATTCCATGGACTTAGTGTGGATTGTATTGACAAATACGAACCTAATTCTGACGCCAGGAGAAAAGCATACCTTGCAGACATTACATATGGTACCAACAATGAATTTGGTTTTGATTACCTGCGTGATAACATGGCCCGTAATCCTGAAGATCTTGTTCAACGTAAGCATAATTATGCAATTGTGGATGAGGTTGACTCCGTTTTGATTGATGATGCAAGAACACCTTTGATTATTTCAGGACCTACGCCTAAAGGAGATAAACATGAGTTTTTTCCAATGAAGCCTAAAATTGAAAAATTGGTTGCCGCACAAAAACAATATGTTACTTCAATTCTTTCTGAGGCGAAAAAATTACTTGCCGAAAACAATGAGAAAGACGCAGGCTTGCCACTTTTAAGGGCTTACCGCGGCTTACCTAAAAACAAGGCTTTAATTAAATTTTTAAGCGAATCAGGAGCAAAGCAATTGCTTCAGAAAACTGAAAATTTTTATATGCAGGACCAGTCAAAGGAAATGCACAAGGTGGATGCTGAATTGTTTTTTGTTATTGATGAAAAACACAATTCAATTGAATTAACTGAAAAAGGCATTGAATTAATTACAACTTCTTCTGAAGATGCCGATTTCTTTATCCTTCCAGATGTTGGTACGGCCATTGCAGACATTGAAAAATCAAAACTTGCTGATCAGGAAAAATTAGCAAAAAAAGACAGTCTGATGACTGATTATGCTATTAAAGCAGAAAGAATTCATACCATCAACCAATTGTTAAAGGCTTACACCTTATTTGAAAAAGATGTTGATTATGTTTTGATGGACAGCAAGGTAAAAATTGTGGATGAGCAAACCGGACGTATTATGGAGGGTAGAAGATATTCCGATGGATTGCACCAGGCAATTGAAGCAAAAGAAAATGTTAAAATTGAGGCTGCTACCCAAACATATTCTACCATTACTTTGCAGAACTATTTCAGAATGTATAATAAACTGGCCGGTATGACTGGTACGGCTGAAACAGAAGCAGGTGAACTTTGGGATATCTACAAGTTGGATGTAATGGTAATTCCTACAAACCGTCCTATTGTTAGAAAAGATCAGGAAGATTTGGTTTATAAAACAAAGCGTGAGAAATACAATGCGGCAATTGAGGAAATTGAAAAACTAAATAAAGACGGACGTCCTGTACTTGTTGGTACTACTTCTGTGGAAATTTCTGAATTGCTAAGCCGTATGCTTAAAATGAAAAACATAAAGCATAATGTACTGAATGCGAAATTGCACCAAAAGGAAGCAGACATTGTTGCTGAAGCTGGTAAACCCGGAGCAGTAACAATTGCAACAAACATGGCTGGTAGGGGAACAGATATTAAGATTACTGAAGAAGTGAAAAAATCTGGTGGTCTTGCCATTGTTGGTACCGAAAGACATGAATCCAGAAGAGTAGACAGGCAGTTAAGAGGTCGCGCTGGTAGACAAGGTGATCCAGGAACTTCCCAGTTTTTTGTTTCTTTGGATGATGATCTGATGAGGTTATTTGGTTCGGGAAGAATTGCTTCGCTTATGGATCGGATGGGTTTGAAAGAAGGAGAGGTTATTCAGCATTCCATGATTACCAAATCAATTGAACGTGCTCAGAAAAAGGTGGAGGAAAACAACTTTGGTATCCGTAAAAGGTTGCTGGAATATGATGATGTAATGAATTCTCAAAGGGAAGTTATATATACCAAAAGAAGGCACGCTTTATATGGTGAGAGGCTTGAGGTAGATATAGCAAATATGATATATGACACTTGTGAGAGCATTGTAAATGTGTATCATGCTGAAAGAAATTTTGAAGCTTTTAAATTAGAGTTAATCAGAAATCTGGCAGTAAGTGTTACTATTGATGAACAACAATTCCTGAAAATGAATGCTCAGAGCCTTGTTGATCTTATTTACAATGAATCCCTTAGGAAATACTCAGATAAAAAGATTCAGATAAGTAAAACATCATTTCCTGTAATAAAAGGTGTATTTGAAAACCAGGGAAATTCATTTGAAAATATTGTAGTTCCTTTTACAGATGGAATTAAAACAATGCAGGTTGTTACCAATTTGAAAAAGGCTTACGAATCAAATGGAAAAACAGTTATAAAGTCCTTTGAAGAAGGTATTATTCTATCCATTATTGACGAAGCCTGGAAAGAGCATTTAAGAGAGATGGATGATTTAAAGCAATCGGTACAAAATGCCGTTTATGAGCAAAAGGATCCATTGTTGGTATACAAGTTTGAGTCTTTTGAATTATTTAAACGCATGCTTGATAAAATTAACAAGGAAATAATTTCCTTTTTAATGAAAGCAAACCTCCCCATTCAAAATCCCGATAATATTCAGCAAGCTAAAGCTCCACTTAGAATGCCAATAAACCTTAAAGCTTCACGTACGGATCAATTGAGCACAAATGGCAACGCAGAAGAGCAGCAGGAGCGCAAATTAGAGCCGGTGAGAGTAGAACAGAAGGCGGGCAGAAATGATCCTTGTCCCTGTGGAAGCGGTAAGAAGTTTAAACAGTGCCACGGTAAAGAATAAACAATTTAATAGATTTGCAATAAAAGGGGAATCGTAGCAATACTATTCCCCCTTTTTTTTCCTTTTTTCGATCAAATCTTTCGAATTGCATCTATACCTTTTTTTCTCCCAATCCTTCTTGAACATTTACTATCCATTATCCTTTCTAACAATCATCTGTTATCCTGTCATTCTTATCAGAAAGGTCATCTTACTTTGATAATAAGAGATTTTGCTTTACCAATTCATGAAATTTGTTTTTGTCTATAATCATCAGATTTGCCCTTAGTTCATTTTTTTTTATCCTTTACGAAGGACCAGAATAAATTAAATTGATTAATTCTTTCCCCAATTTCCTTGTATTTAATCCCAGTTTTTCTGAAAAAATCGATCAATAACTCCACATGTTGATTGGAAAAGACGAGTTTAGGGTGAAATAAATAATTGGCCAAGTTTTAATACGTCTTTTTTTTTGAGTAAATCAATAATATGAAAACCTTTTTATTGTTCTTTTTCTTGGTCAATTCCGTTTTGTTTGTTTTTGCTCAAAATGACCCTGAAAACTATGAATGGGAATGGGCAAATAAAGAAACAGCCGGTGAAATCCATGTGGATAGTGCCGGAAATATCTTTAATGTTTTGTCTGTTCGAGAAAATCAATCCATTACGATTAGAGGCCATACATTTTTTTCAAGAAACAATCCTTTAACGATTTTAATAAAACACAATTCAAAAGGAGATTTTATATGGGTAAGAGCAATGGAAGGAGTTGTTAATGGTGTAACTGTTGATTTTAATGGTACTATTTATACTACAGGATCTTTTGAAGATACACTTCCAATTGGAAAGGATACGCTAATAAGCAAAGGTGGATTGGATGTTTTTTTAGCTAAATATGATTCATCCGGAAATCCCTTGTTTGCAAAACAAGGAGGAGGTTCTCAGGATGATAACTCATATTTTATTCATGTTTCAAAAACAGCAGATATTTATATTACCGGACTTTATAGAACAGCAGCAGTTTTTGAAACAAATGCCTTAACAAATACCGACCCTAGAAATGCTTTTATTGCAAAATATGACAACAATGGCAATCTTCAAATGCTTACACAAATTAATGGAGAATCCTTTGGAAGAGAAATAAGTACAGATAGTGACAACAATATTTATTTGCTGGCCTATTATAGTACTGCAGTATCAAAGGATGAAATACAAATTAGTGGACCTTTTGAAAGTTCTTTTGGATACCATTTTTTAGCCCAACTTGATGCAAAAGGAAATGGGAAATGGGGTAAAGATTTAGGAAGTAATTATTATCAGCCATATCTTAACCTGAATACAGATGATTTTGGAAACAGTTATATTACTCAATGGAGAAGATACAGTGGATTTATTGTACATAAAATAGGCAATAATGGAGATAGCCAATGGATTGAACAAATATCGAATGTTTTTGGAGATGCAACAGATGTTCTTATATCAAGGGATAATAACACAATCTACATTACAGGTTTTATTGCAAATGATATTGGAGCTTTACATTATTTTTGGAAATTTTCTCCTGATGGTAATTATGAATCATTTCCACTTGACAGTGGACAATACATTACCACCCGATCTTTAGGCTTAGATAATGATCAAAACATTTATCTTTCTGGAAGTTTTGCTTCAGACACAACATTTTTTGGTCCAATTGTTTTAACTAAAGGGTTTAATGAAAGTAACCCTTCCTTTCTGGCTAAATTAAAATTGGTAAAGCCTGATCCTTCTGAATTATTTGCAGTAAAGGTGGTAGGCGATAGATTTTGTTCAGGAGACAGTATAAAAGTAATTTATGAGGTTGTTACATTTTATGATCCGGGAAATATTTTTATTGCAGAACTTTCAAATGAACAGGGAGATTTTACAAGTCCATTTTATCTTGGTGAAATTCAATCAAATGTTTCAGGAAAAATAATAGGAAAAATTCCTGATCAAATAAACCCTGGTAGAGGTTATAGAGTTAGAGTGAGGTCCACCAATCCAATTTCCTCTGCAATCAACCAGAAAAATTTAACCATCAGGAATAAGCCAATAGTTAATCTTGGAACTGATACTATAATTGAATGTGCTGCAGAACTTATTGTAGATGCTGGTAATCAGGGTGCTTATTTTATATGGAATACTTACGATACCACACAAACAATTACAATAAACTCAAAGGGTTTATTTTATGTTGATGTCTTTAATGAATATGGTTGCTATTCTTCAGATTCTATTTATGTTTTTCAGGAATCAGAAGCAATTGCAGATTATAGCTATACAATAGATGGATTAACTGTAAGTTTCTTTGATCAATCCATAGGAGCTACATCTTGGTTATGGGAATTTGACAAAGGTTCATCTTCAACAAGACAATTCCCTGTTAAAAATTTTATCATTAAAGATATTTATGATGTTTGTCTTACTATTGAAAACAAATTGGGCTGCTTGGATAAGATTTGTAAAAAAATTGATTTTGTAAGCGTTGGATTAGCAGAAAATTCATCAGATGAATGGCTTGTATTTCCCAACCCTGCCTCAGATAAAATAATTATTACGGGTAAAATTGAAAACAACACAAAAATATCAATTAAAGATATTGTTGGTAGAACTATCCTCATGAAAAATAGTACCACTGGAGGGAATTTAAATATGGAGATTAATGTTTCTGATTTTGATCGTGGTATTTATTTTCTAACCATTGAGAACGGATACTATAAATCTGTTAAAAAACTTATTTTAATGTAAAAATAACGGATCAAACGGAAAAGTTGGGGGGAAGAAAATCTCACCAACTTTTCCGCTTAAATAAAGCCTAAACAATGGGAGGAGTGTAAATAAAAAAAGGCCACCTTTCGGTGACCTTGTGGGAGCTGAGGGATTCGAACCCCCGACCCTCTGGGTGTAAACCAGATGCTCTGAACCAACTGAGCTAAGCTCCCTTTTTTTTGTTCGGGCTGCAAATATATAGTAAAAAACAAGAACTTCATAAAAAAAGAAAAAATTGTTTGACTTTTTTTTAATTCATTCTTTAGGAGGCTTAAACTACTTCGGCCACTACAAAAGTACTTCCTCCTATAAATATGAGATCATCTTTTTCTGCTTTTTCAGTGGCTATTTTAAATGCTTGCTTAACGGAAATAAATACAGTGCCAGTTAAACCATATTTGAGCGCTTTTTCCTGTAAATCTTGTGCTTCCATAGCACGTGGAATATCTGCTTTGCAAAAATAATAACTTGCTTTAGTAGGAAACAGCTTTAATATATTCTCAATGTCTTTATCAGCAACCACTCCTAAAATAATGTGAAGGTTTTTATAGGGTATTTGTTTTATTTGCTCAATTACAATAGCTAATCCAGCTTCATTGTGAGCAGCATCACAAATACTAAGAGGATTGGTGGAAAGTATTTGCCATCTTCCCATTAGGCCTGTATTTTCAATTACCTTTTGAATGCCTTTGTGAATTGCTTCATCTTTTATTTGAAAATGATTATCGCTTAAATGGTTTATTGCTGTTATAGCAGTAACAAGATTTTTAGTTTGGTAATTTCCAGTAAGAGGACAGCTAATATTTTTGTAAAACTTTGGTCCAAACGATATATTTAATTTCATTACAGGTTCAATCCCGGCAATTTTTTCAATACTATGTATCTTGCCTTCATCTTCTGCATACAAAATAGGAGCCGACAACAGATTTGCCTTTTCATTAAACACATGTTTAATCTCATTCTGGGTTTCGCCTATTATAATAGGAATTCCATGTTTTATTATCCCTGCTTTTTCTGCTGCAATTTTCTCTAAAGTGTCCCCTAATAATGCACTATGATCATTGCTGATATTGGTAATAACAGAAAGGAGGGGAGTGATTATGTTGGTAGAATCAAGCCTTCCTCCCAGGCCGGTTTCTATTACGGCAATGTCTACATTATTGTCTGCAAAATAGTTAAAAGCAAGTGCAACTGTCATTTCAAAAAATGAAGGATGTATTTCTTCAAATTTTATTTTATTTTGTTCAACAAACTCAATAACATAATCTTGAGAAATTTCTTTACCATTGATTTTTATTCTCTCCCTGAAATCCTTCATATGGGGAGAAGTATATAATCCGGTTTTTAATCCAGACTCTTGTAATATAGAGGCAATAAGATGGGAGCAGGACCCTTTACCGTTTGTACCTGCAATATGGATTGTTTTAAATTCGTTTTGGGGATTCCCAAGAAAATCACAAAGGGCAATGGTATTATCCAGGCTTCCCTTATAAGCTGCTGGACCTGTTCTTTGAAACATTGGAAGCCGACTAAAAAGGTAATCCAGAGTTTCAGTATAGTTCATTTAATTCAAAACAAAATTATAAACTATAACCCCTGTTTGAAGTTCTGGGGCATTTTCGTCAGCTTGCCATTTTGTTTTAAATGCTGCTTCCTCTGCGGTTTTAATTAAGCATTCTGCTGAATTTGTTGTTCCTCTTCCTCCTGCTTGAGCACTTACTACGTTTCCTTTTTTATCAACCTTGATAGTAACTGCTACTTTTCCACTTTCTTGGCAATCATAGCGCGGCTTTGTTTTTACTAGTGCTTTTCTTATACCTAAATCATAACGATCTCCACCCCCTGAATAACTTCCGGTGTGATTCAATGAACTTTTGTCCCCTCCCGGATCACCCTGATCTCCTGCTTTACCTGTTTCTCCCTCACTGGATGAACTTTTGCTTGTATTGGATTTTCCTGTGTATAGTGCGCTTTTATTCACTGTTTTTTCAGGTTCTTTTATTGGCTCAGGTTCTACCTTTTTTGTTTCGGTTTTCTTATTGTTTAAACTTACAGCATCTGTATTATCCTGGGTTACTGCTTCAGTATTTGTCTTAACAGGAGTAGGGTCAATTTGTTTTACTACTTCCTGAACCTTGTTTTGCGCCATTGGGGCTGCATTTGCCTCTTCAGGTTGAACATTTCCTTGTCCTTGATCACTTGTCCCGAAATTAATTACTATTGTTTGTTTTGGAATAGGAACAGGCGTAGTTAATCCATAATAAATAAAAAACAAAAGCAATAGTGCGTGAAAAATAACTGTACCAATTAACCCTAAATTGCGATTTTTATCCTCAAGTAGTTCCATAACT
The DNA here is from genome assembly GCA_013696965.1 of Bacteroidota bacterium. NCBI lineage: Bacteria > Pseudomonadati > Bacteroidota > Bacteroidota bacterium. Next base: position 21,294 of record JACCXN010000044.1, read on the forward strand.
TTATTTTGGTTTGGTTGCCAATACAATGCCGAATTTATTTCGGTTTGCAATATCAAGTATGTTTACGGTAATACCCGTGGGTACGGTTTCATCAACATGTAAAACAATTTGTGGTTTTTCAGTTCCTGCTAGTTGAGAAACAATTATGGATTCAATACCTTCGGTATCTACTTGCTTTCCATTTAGGTAATGGATAAGATCGGGTGTAACGGTTACAGAAACGGATGCTTTCTCAGTGGATTTATTGGCACTTGTTGGTAAGGTAACATTTAGTGCATAAGGGCTTACAAGTGTTGAAACAATAATGAAAAAAATAAGCAGTAAAAATACAATGTCAGTCATGGATGCCATGCTGAATGCAACACTTACTTTATTTCTTGATTTAAGTCCCATTTTTTGTAGTGGTTTTTAACCGTTTGTATATTACTGTTTTGCTTTGGAATTTTTAGGTAAAGACTTGCTTTTTTGTAAATTAATTAATTTCAGAAAAATCAAATTTACCAACCTTGGGTTTTAAATATTAAGCTGGTTCCTGCAACAAATCCATAAATTCAATGGAGGTTACTTCCAACTTATAAACTACCTTTTCAACTTTTGCAACAAGTAGGTTATAGCAGATATAAGCAACAATTCCTACCACTAATCCTGCTACGGTTGTAACCATTGCTTGCATAATACCACCGGAAAGCTGACTTATTTCTACTCCATTTCCACTGATTTTCATTTCATGAAATGTAAATATCATACCAATTACAGTTCCAAGAAAACCTATCATTGGAGCCGCTCCTGCTACCGTAGCTAGAGTTGCAAGGCTTTTTTCCAATTTATAAATTTCTAGCTTTCCAACATTTTCAATAGCCGCACTAATATCATTCAGCGGTTTGCCAATTCTCGATACTCCTTTTTCAACCATTCTTGCAGTGGGTGCATCTGTGGCACGACATAAGGCTTTGGCAGCATCAATTTTTCCATCGTGAATAAAATCTTTGATGTTATTCATAAAGTTACTATCCGATTTAGATGCTTTTTGAATGGCCAAATACCTTTCAATAAAAATATAAACTGCAATTACAGAAAGAATTACAAGAGGAATCATTATATATAATCCTCCACCAAGAAATAATTCAAGAATTGAAATTGTTTCCTGGGTAGGTACAACCGTTGCGGCCTCAACAAGAGCACCAGAAGTAACATTGAGTTGCTGCAATAATATCATGTTTGTTGTTTTAAAATATTCAGGGTAAAATTACCACTTATCCAAAGTTAAATAGATGTGAAGTTGGTAAGTTTATAAACAGGGAATTGTTAGTTTTATTGTTTGTTTTCTTTGGCTCTTGCTTTGAAAGAAGAACAATAAAAATTAACTATTGATAAACATTTGCATCAATAAAAATGTAAATGCACCTGCAAAATACCCCAGGAGTGCAAGTAAAGACATTTTTTTCATGTACCAGATAAAATCGATTTTCTCCATGCCCATAACCGCCACACCAGCAGCAGATCCTATAATTAAGGCGCTGCCTCCGGTTCCTGCACAATAAGCAAGGAATTCCCAGAAGGGGTCATCAGTTGGAAAGTTATACATACCCATTCCTGCTGCAACTAGTGGAACGTTATCTACAATTGAGGACAAAAGGCCAATAGTAATTAAAATTACATTTTGATTTCCTATTAGTTCATCCATTGTACTTGCTAGGGTTCCCAAAATTCCAGTAGACTGTAAGGCTCCTATTGCCACCAATATACCTAAAAAGAATAAGACACTTGGTGTATCAACTTTTCTAATAATTCCGCTAACAGTTGCTGCCTCTTTTTCTTCATCTGATTTCCCTTTATGCATGAGTTCAGTTACTATCCACAGAACTCCTAAACTCAATAACATTCCCATAAATGGAGGTAAATGGGTAAAGGTTTTAAATATAGGTACAAATAGAAGGCCTGCAACCCCCAGGATAAATACAATTTTTTTCTCTGAATCTGAAACCTTTGCGTGGTGTCCTCCTGGAATAATTGCGTTTTCCGGACGAGTTACGTCTCCTTTTAATGTAAAGGATAAAAATACTGCTGGAACCACAATACAGACAATACTAGGGAGAATTAGCATTTTTACAATATTTATGGCCGTGATTTGCCCTCCTATCCAAAGCATTGTGGTTGTTATATCGCCAATCGGAGACCAGGCTCCTCCAGCATTAGCCGCTATAATTACAATCCCACAGAAAAACATGCGGTCTTCCTTATGACTAATAAGTTTTCTAAGAAGCGAGACCATTACAATTGCTGTGGTGAGATTATCAAGGGCTGCGGAAAAGAAAAAAGTAACTGTACTGATAATCCAAAGAAGTTTTACCTTGTTTGTGGTAGTTATTCTATCCGTAATTACAGAAAAACCTTTATGTGCATCAACAACTTCAACTATTGTCATTGCGCCCAATAAGAAAAACAAAATACCTGCTACCTCGCTTAAAAAATGCAACAATTGATGACCAACAAAGTGTGTTATAAGTTCACTCTCAGTAAGGACCATTTTTGATTCTTTTATTGCTTCTGTAAAAGAAGCAGGGAAATTAGCCGAACTAATGAATTCTAAAGGGAATAAAATGTAAACGGTCCAACAAAGTACTCCAGTAATAATTGCTGAGGCTGCTTTATTTATATGCAATGGATGTTCAAATGCTATTGTAATATAACCAATAATGAAAATAGTAATGATTAAGCCGTACATAATATTAAATTGAGTTTGAGGGGTGCAAATATACAGTTGTTGTTGGGTAAGCAAAATTACTTCCGTGTTTTTTTACAATTCCCATAATGTTAAAATTTATTTCCTGTTTTACTTGTAAAAACACATTCCAATCCATAGTATCAACAAAATATTGAACCAAGACATCAAGAGAACTGCTACCAAATTCTGTAAATTTCACAATGCCATCCTGATTTGTATTCGGATGTTCATCAATAAATAGCTGTATATCTCTTACAATAGCAGTAATTTGTTCCTCGGAAGTGCTATAAATTAAGCCAATACTGAATCTCGCCCTTCTGAAAGTGCGTAAAGATAAATTATCTAATTCATTATCCACCATTTTTTTATTTGGAATGGTTAAGAAGCTTTTTTCTAAAGTACGTAGTCTTGTACTTCGAAATCCTACCTTTTCCACAATTCCAATTGTACTTCCAACCTGTACCAGGTCCCCTACAACAAATGGTTGATCAACAAATATGGTAAATGATGCCAAAAGATTTTCCAGGCTTTCTTTTGCTGCTAACGCCAGGGCTAGTCCACCAATTCCCAATCCTGCAACTAAAGTGCCTATGTCTAAATTGAATACTGCTCCTAGAATAATAAATACACCAAAAATTCCTGCTATGATTTTTGTAAATTCAGTTACAAAAGAAATAATTTGGTCATCTTGTTTTGTTTCTGTTTTAGCTGCTTTATGAAGAAGAATTATTTCGGTAAAATCAATAAGTCGAAAAACTATCCATATCAAGGATACCAATAATAACAGTTGATGTGTTGTACGGAAAAAATTTCTAAGATTTAAACGTTCAAATACTTTATTATCCATTTCTGCCGGATACTGTATGTGAACCGTTGCAAAATAGAAAATAATTAACAAAATCAATAAGCTTAATGGCTTGTACAGCAAATTGAATAACTTTTTTTTGTCAACCCCCTCTGAGTATCTGTCAAAAAGTTTAAAAAGTAAACTGCTCAGGTATTTTGAAATTATTTTATTGAAAATAATAGCAAGGGCCATCAAAAGTAAAAACCAAAGATAGTCCTCTATTGTATTGCTGAAATAAACTTTATCAAGGTAGGCCTTGAATGAATTTGTCATAAAAGTTGATTCAAGGCGATTTTAAGTGCAGTTGCTGATATATTTAATTTTGAAGAATTTTCGTTCCTGGCTTTTTCCATGGCAGTTTTAATGGTGTCAGAGACATCATTGAAAATCGCTTCATCCGTAATATCTTCTTTTGTTGTCATAAGAAATGCGAAAACCCTTGCCATTCCACAATTTGCAATAAAATCAGGAATTACGCTTAGCCTTGAATCTGCATATTCCGCAATTGGCCCCATAAATATCTCTGAATCGGCAAAAGGAACATTAGCCCCACAGGAAATTACTTCCACTCCCGAATTAATCATCCTGTCAATCTGTTCTTTTGTTATGAGTCTAGACCCAGCTCCTGGAATAAAAATATCAGCTTTTAAATCCCATATTTGATTGTTGGTTTCTTCGAAACTAATTATTTCAGGAGACTGCAGGGTATTGCCTGATTTATTTAAAAACAATGCTGTTACTTGTTCAAGATCATATCCTTCTGAATTTATTACTCCACCAGTGCGGTCTATAATTCCCACAATTTTTACACCGTAAAGGGCAAGATAAAAAGCGGAAGCTGCTGCTACATTACCCCATCCCTGTATAATTGCTCTTTTGCCTTGCAAGCTTCCATTGTATAAGTTGTAGTAATGTTTTACAGCCTCGGTTACACCATACCCCGTAACCATATCTGCTATCATTAATTTTTCATAAAGGCTTGGAGTATATTTAGAATTTTCTATTATTTTAGAAACGCCCATACGAAGTTGTCCCAGCTTTCTTATTTTTTCACTAGGGTTGGGATTAAAATGCCCATTTACAATGCCTTCTTGGGGATGCCATAATCCATAGCCTTCTGTTATTGGAATGACCTCATGGATTTCATCTACATTCATATCTCCACCTGTTCCATAATAATTTTTCAGAATAGGATATACGGCCTTATACCATCTTTTTAAAACATCGGTTTTCCTTGGATCAAGGGGATCGAAATTTATTCCTGATTTTGCGCCTCCTATTGCGGGTCCTGAAACACTAAATTTTATTTCCATGGTTTTGGCCAGCGATTCAACTTCTCTTTTGTCTAGCCCTTTACGCATCCTAGTGCCACCACCTGCTGCTCCACCCCGTAAGGAATTTATTACTATCCATCCCTCTGCCTCAGTTTCTGAATCTTTCCATTCAAACACTAGCTCAGGCCTTTTGTTCTCAAACTTTTCAAGTAATTCTTTCATTTCAACTTTAAATTGGCACAAATTTATAAAAACAAATCATTCCTATGCTTGTTCATTAGATGAAATTATGGTTTAGGCCAATAAACAGCACCTCCAATATTATCAAAGTCGGCTCCAGTTACTGATTTTAAACAGTTAACTTGCTTTTCCATTCTTAAAACTCCAAGAAATCCAAAAATAATAGCCTCTTTGAATAAAATTGTTTCTTCTGATGGTATAATTAGTTTCTGCCTTGTTAAATCTTTTAACCTTGCTATTAAAAAATTATTAAAAGCTCCTCCTCCTGTAATAAGCACTTCTCCGGGTTCCTGCTCATTTAATACCGATGCTATTTGAATGGCAATATGTTCTGTAAATGTTCTCAGTAATTCAACAGGTGAATATTTTTCCTTGAGAATCAGGGGATGAATATGTTTTAAAACCCATTCTTTTCCCAATGATTTATAAGAAGTTGATTTGTAAAAATCGATTGCATTTAATGCGTATAACAATTCCTTGTCAATTACGCCATTTGCTGCATTTGTTCCCTTGTCATCATATTCCAATTCTGGATTTAATAATTTTACCAAATAATTTAATACAATATTTGCAGGGCAAATATCAAAAGCTAATTTTTCATTGTTTTTACTTAAAGTAATATTTGCAAAGCCGCCTATATTAAGGCAATAAGGATATTTGTTGAAAAGATGTGCTTCACCCGCAGGAACAAGAGGTGCACCCTGGCCATTTAAAGCAACATCTATTGTTCTAAAATCACAAACTACCGGCAGAATGCATTCCGCTGCAATTGCTGCCCCTGACCCAATTTGTACTGTAAGATTTTTATCAGGCTGATGAAATATGGTATGCCCATGAGATGAAATAAAATCAACTCTGGTTTTGTTTTGCGTAATAAATTCATTAGCGCATTTTCCAAGGTAATGGCCATACTGAGAATTAATTATTGAAAAATCCAATGCTGATGAATTTTCCACCTCTGAAAGTTTTTTTTTCCATTGGTTAGTATAAGGTATGGTCTTCCCCCCTAGGAATTCAAACTCCCATTTTTCATTATTCTTAATATAATTACACAATGAAATGTCAAGGCCATCCAGGGATGTGCCTGACATTAAGCCTATTGCTGTGTATTTCACCATAATTTTAATTTCTGAAGCTACAAGAGTAGTAAAATTTAATTTAAAAAATTACTTTTGCCTGATTAGAAAACATTAATTTACATTGATAAAATCAGAATAAAATGGACTTTCAACTAACAGAAGAGCACTTGATGATTCAGAAGGCGGCAAGGGATTTTGCCCAGGATGTTTTAAAACCAGGGGTAATCGACCGCGATGAGGCTCAAAAGTTTCCTCATGAGGAAATTAAACAGTTAGGTGAACTTGGATTTTTAGGAATGATGGTTGATCCTAAATACGGTGGGGGAGGAATGGATACTATTTCTTATGTTTTAGCAATGGAGGAAATATCCAAGGTTGATGCTTCTGCTTCGGTTGTTATGTCTGTAAACAATTCGCTTGTATGTTGGGGAATAGAAAAATTCGGTTCAGAGGCACAAAAACAAAAATACCTTGTTCCCCTTGCAAAGGGTGAAATTATTGGTGCATTTTGTTTATCAGAACCTGAAGCCGGTTCTGATGCAACCTCTCAAAGAACTACCGCTATTGATATGGGCGACCATTATCTGTTAAATGGTACAAAAAATTGGATTACAAATGGCAGCACTGCTTCTGTTTACCTTGTAATTGCACAATCTGATATAGAAAAAGGTCACAGAGGGATTAATGTAGTTATTGTTGAAAAAGGAATGCCGGGTTTTCAAATTGGACCAAAGGAAAACAAATTGGGAATCAGGGGATCAGATACCCATTCATTAATGTTTACTGATGTTAAAGTGCCCAAGGAAAATAGGATAGGGGAGGATGGATTTGGTTTTAAATTTGCCATGAAAACTTTGGCCGGAGGTAGAATTGGAATAGCTTCCCAAGCATTGGGTATTGCTTCGGGAGCCTACGAATTAGCTCTTGCATATTCCAAAGAAAGAAAAGCCTTTGGTAAGGAAATTTGTCAGCACCAGATTATTCAGTTTAAACTTGCTGATATGGCCACAGAAATTGAGGCCGCAAGATTAATTTGTTTGAAAGCGGCTGTTCTTAAGGATCGTGGTGAGGATTATGGAACACAAAGTGCAATTGCCAAGGTTTTTGCCTCAAAAGTGGCAATGTGGGTAACCACAGAGGCTGTTCAAATACATGGTGGATACGGTTTTGTGAAAGAATATCACGTTGAAAGACTAATGCGAGATGCGAAAATCACGCAGATATATGAAGGAACCACTGAAGTACAAAAAATTGTTATTTCAAGATCAATTCTGAATGACTGATTTTAGGTTTTTTAGTAATTCCATAGAAATAAAATCAGTTGCTTTCATTGGTTTTAAATTATTGAATTAGGAATTGGATACTGCGAAATGAAAAAGGTCACAAACTGCTTGTGACCTTTTTCATTTAACTAAAAATGTTTTTAATTGATTTTTAAAAGTTTTTTTATTCATATTGCTTATTCCTCTTGAGAATAATAAAGGGAATATTGTTGTGCAAAAAGAATAAACCTATAATGTTTCCACAGCTTTTTCAAGTTTAATTCCCCTTGAACCTTTTATAAGAATAGTACTGTTTAATATGTTTTGAGTTTTCAAATAGTCTTTTAATTCCTCGCTGTTACTGAAAGATTCAAAAGAGTTTTTGGTGTTTGAAAAATGTTGACCAACCAAAAATACTCTGTTAGGATTCAATTTTTCCAGTAAATCGATTATGTGCTGATGTTCCCTTTCTGTATCATTGCCAAGTTCCAGCATATCTCCTAGGATATAAACTTTTTTTTCACCTTTCATAGCTGCAAAGTTTTTTATGGATTCTTCCATACTTGAAGGATTTGCATTATATGCATCAAGAACAATGGAATTTGCCTTTGTTTCTATTAACTGTGATCGGTTATTTGTTGGGATGTAGTTTTTAATTGCATGATTTATTTTTTCTGACTGTACATCAAAAAAAACGCCAACACAAATTGCAGCTAAAATATTAGGGTAATTATATGTTCCAATCAGTGTGCTTTCCAAAATTTGATTTTCTATTCCTTTTGCCTTGCATCTCCAGTTTAATCTTACATATGGATCAGCAGCTAGAAAACTTCCAGACACATAACACGAATCAAGGGATCCATAAGTTATAGAAGCAATATCTGCAGACATTTCAACAATAAGCCCTGTATCTGCGTTTAAAAATATTTTCCCTTTATGCTCCCTGATATATTCAAACAATTCGCCTTTTCCTTTTTTAACTCCCTCTATTCCACCAAATCCATCTAAATGAGCTTTTCCAATGTTGGTGATAATCCCATAATCCGGTTTGGTTAAACTGCTTAAAAATTCTATTTCTCCTATATGGTTTGCTCCCATTTCTATTATGGCAATTTCAGTATCCGCTTTTACCGATAATATGGAAAGCGCAACACCAATATGATTATTTAAGTTTCCAAGGGTGGCAAAAGTTTTGAATTTTTGTTTTAGAACAGAGAAAATCAATTCTTTGGTAGTAGTCTTTCCATTACTTCCGGTAATTCCAATAAATGGGATATTAAGTTGTTTTCTATGGAATGCTGCCAGTTCTTGTAAAGCTTTTAATACATCATTCACAAGTATAAATCTTTCATCTTTTTTAAATTTCGGATCATCAATTACAGCATAGCTACATCCTTTTTCAATTGCTTGAAAAGCAAAACTATTTCCATTGAAATTTTCTCCTTTTAGCGCAAAAAACAATGCACCAGGTTTTGCAGTGCGGGTATCAGTGCAAATAGTATTATTAGCCTTGAATATTTCATATAAATCATTCATAACTTATTCTATCAAAAAAAACCCGGAGAATTTTCCGGGTTTTTTAATTAACATTTTTTATTTTTTTATCTTCTTTTTGTTCCAAGCCCAACTGGACTTCCCACTCTTGTCATGGCACATCTAAAGCCAATGTAATCTGTTGATTGTTTTTCGTCAAGGAATCGTCTTGTTCCTGGATTCATCCAATATGCCCTGTCCTTCCAGGATCCTCCCTTATAAACTCTGGCCCTGTCGCTAACCATAGAAGTTACTCCATGTTCATACATGAGTTTGTTTCCTCTTTCTGTTTCAACACCCTCTGTATAATAAATACTTGAATTTAAATCACCATCTAAAAAGTTAATGTTATCAGCTTGTCTGTAATTTCTTCTGTCAGCAAGGTTGTCTTTTTCAAGATCTACATCTCTCCACTGTATTCTACCCAATGTGTCCTTTTCATCAATATTACCGTCTTCATCCCTTTTTTGGGTTTGAAAAACGCTACCTCTAAAGGCTCTGAAATCTGATTTGTCCTCAGGAGAAAGCGGCCTGTAAACATCCATTACCCATTCACTAACATTAGCAGCCATATTGTATAAGCCATAATCATTTGGCCAGTATGAATAAACAGGAGCAGTAATATCTGCGTTGTCATTCAATCTTCCTGCAACTCCCATGTTATCTCCAGCACCTCTTTTGAAATTGGCAAGAATGTCTCCCAAATATTTATCGTTGCTGTTTCTTACACCGTGTCCATTCCATGGATATAATTTTCTTTCAACCACCATTTCTGCCATAGTGTTTCCAATAAGTCCGTATGCTGCATATTCCCATTCGGCTTCTGTTGGGAGCCTATATCTAGGAAGCAAGATACCATCTTCCATTCTAACATTTCTCGATCCTCCATCCGGACTGTAATTGGGTAAACCATCAATTGCTTTACCACTTTCATATTGACCAGCCAAATAAGCATCTGTATTAAAATTGTCATCGGATGTTTGTCCAATATACCATTCAAATAAACCTTCTCTTATTAAGATAAATTCATTTACCCTATCAGTTCTCCAGGCTGCAAAATCTGTTGCTTGTAGCCAGTTAACACCAACTACAGGATAATCTCTATAGGAAGGGTGACGTAAATAATATTCAACGTAAGGTTCATTAAAGGCAAGTTTGTCTCTCCAAACAAGAGTGTCTGGAAGTGCTTTTTTATAAACTTCAGGATAGTCCTCACCATAAATTCTACTAAGCCAGTGAAGGTATTCAAGGTAGTTCATGTTACTTACTTCTGTTTCATCCATGTAAAAAGATGAAATGGAAACTCTTCTTGGAACAGCATTCCAATCGTAAAGAACATCTTGTTCGGTACGGCCCATAGAAAATGTACCACCTTCAATAAGGACAAGTCCCGGACCAGTCTCTTGTTCTTCATAAGGTACTTTTTCGTACCCACCATTTTTTGGATCATTGTAGTTCCATCCAGTTGTGCCGGATCGTTCTTTACTACAAGAAAAAAATGTTAACAAAACCACCAGTAATCCAATAAGTTTTGTAGCGGTTGAAAAATTTGTTTTCATAAGCATAGCGTTAAATCAAAAGAACTGTAAAAGGTTAAACTAAAAAGATGGACAAGATATTGTACGGAATTTTTTCTTTTTTGGTTTGCAGTAAAATTGCATCCCTAAAGAGAACTCATGTGCCCCCCATGTTTTTACTCCGAGTTTGGAAACAGTAACATCATAACTATAACCAAATTTGAATATTCCCTGTTCAATTCCCAAAAGTACAATCATAGCATCTGGGTTTCTGGGAGTATGTCTGTACCAGATTCCACCAACCATAGGCCCTTTAGTTGCATATAGCCCCAATAGCATTTGTTGGAAATTCTGTTGTATCATATAAAGAATATTGGGAGAAATATTTACTTCCTCCGATGGACTTCCAGCTGGAATTACAACACCTCCATGGAAAGTCAGTTTCCGAGGCAAAGGACTTTCTCTATTTGTTAAAGATTCGTTTGGTTCGGTAAGGTGATGAGCAGCCATTCCCACATAATATGTTTTACTAAAGGCAAGAACACCCGCAGAAAAATCAAGGGTATTAATGCCTTGATTTATTGGCGTTTGATTTGTTTCATATATGAATCCTCTTCTTGCATCAATCATGTCTCCAAAAGTCAATTTGCTCCAATCAATTCTTTTCTGAAGGTATGTTCCCTGGAATCCAGCCTTTATAGAAAGAGTTCTGGTTACTGGCAATTGATAGGAATAAATTGCACTAACATTGGTTGTATTAAGTGTGCCATCTCCAGCATTGTCATTCACTACAATTAACCCAATTCCTCCCGAAAGTGCATCTACATGCTGATCATATGAAGCGCTGGATGTTATAAATGTTCCACTTAAACCCGGCCATTGATTCCTATAGTTTAAATTAATGCGAGGACATTTCCCTGTGCCAGCAAAGGCAGGGTTTAAATATAAAGGATTGGCATAAAATTGCGAAAATTGCGGATCCTGCGCCTTAGCGGAATTACCCCAACCTACACCAATGCATAGCAGTAAAAACAGTCTTATTATCTTGTATGTCATTCTATAAAATAGTACAGGGTAATAGTTAATTGGGCAATAATACGAAATATTTTTTACAGATGTTACAGGATATTAAAATTAAGCTGCATTTTTTTTAATATCCTAATTTGTTTCCCTGTAAAAAAAATCTTGCCCTTTGTTGGGCCTTTTAAAACATAAAGATACAAACATTATGATTAATCTGGTTGAATTTTTAAAAAAAATTAAAAATAAGGTTAATTTTTTTTACCTTATCTAAAGAAATGGCTTTCTTAATTGTTAGGATCATATAAAATATGTAAAACATTCCATTCCGTTTTTTTATTGTTCTTTTTATTTCAATGGAAATTCATCCAAACTGATTTATTATGGGTGTGTATTAAAATTCTAATTTTGTTCCGGCAATATAATGAGTAATAATTCGTTTTTAGGTTTGATATTTTTTTCGACTTTATTGATTGTTTTGTCATTTTTTATTATTCGTAGTGCTTTTCCTGTTAATTGAGAATAGATGCATACAGTTAATTCTTAAACAGGTCTTTTTTTATAAAATTGAATGATATGAGACTGACTTTCTTTTTTATTATTTCTTTTTCTCTTTTATACGTTTGTGCATTCGCTCAAAATAAAGAAAACAAGATTGATATTGTTTGGAAACCAACAGAATTATTATTTAAAAGCGACAAGGAGACCAAAAGGTTTATGTCATTTGAAAATGCTGTTGTTGATGCCGCCTACAACTATTTACCAGCCTATCTCTATACTGAAAAAATAGCAGGAAATCCTGAAAGCATTAATGCCGAATTGGTAAATACTGTATTTGAGCCTATTAATAAGGAGGAGATAGAAAATGTAATGGGTTTAGACCAGATAAAAGGGCCTATCGTAATAAATACATCAGTAGGATATGATAAAAAACAAGCTTTTGTTCTTGCTGGATTTGTTCCTATTCAATTTAACGAGTCAACTGGTGGTTATGAGAAGTTAATTTCAGGACAAATAAACATCTCCCATAAAGGAAGCAGATCTTCGCGTTCAGTTAAAGTTTATTCGCCTTTTTCCGTTTTATCAACCGATGAATGGTTTAAAATTGGTGTAACAAAGGATGGAATTTATAAAATGGATTATAATTTTATAAAAAACATGGGGTTAAATCCTGATGAGATAGATCCCAGGAATTTAAAAATATATGGAAATGGTGGAGGAATGATTCCTTTTGCCAATAATAAAGCCCGCATTGATGATATTATTCAGAACTCTATTTTTGTTAATGGAGAGTCTGATGGTAAATTTGATTCAACGGATTACATACTCTTCTATGGTCAGGATCCAAATAGGTGGACACTTAATACTGATATTTTCGTTCATCATTTGAATTTATATAGTGATACTACTTTTTATTTTATTTCTGTTTCCCCAGGCCCAGGAAAAAGAATTCAAAACAAATCCTCATTGCAATTGCCTGCAACACATTCTGTTACAAGCTTTGATGATTATTCCTTTCACGATAAAGAAGTTTATAATTTAATTAAGTCTGGAAGAGTTTGGTATGGAGAAAAATTTGATTATGTTACTTCTTATGATTTTTCATTTTCATTTCCAAATATAGATCTTTCATCTCCTATTAGCATCAAGGCAGATTTTGCAGCAAGATCAGCTTCCGAAAGTAAATTCACCACAAGTGCAGCAGGTGCTTCAATGCAAACTTCCATTGCACTAACTAATTTTGCCAATTACAATGGCCCCTACGCTAATCAAGGTCAAGGCGTATTAACATTCCTTCCTCAATCCTCAAACATAAGTGTGAATATAAATTATAACAAGCCTAATTCAAGTTCAATGGGTTGGTTGAATTATCTTCAGATTAACGCTCGCAGGGAATTGAGAATGCATGGAAATCAAATGATTTTCAGAGATAAGAAATCTTTTGGCGCTGGAAATATTGCAGAATTTAACCTGGTAAATACAAGTCCTGGAGTTAAAATATGGGATGTTACTTATCCATATGAAGTAATGAATCAAAATTCAATTGTTACCGGACCAATGCATTCTTTTAAAGCAGCTGCCGATTCAATCAGGGAGTATATTGCATTTAATAGTGATGAATTTTACCTGCCTTCATTTTCTGGAAAAGTAGTAAATCAAAATCTGCATGGTATAGGCCATCCCGAAATGGTAATCGTTTCACATCCTTTGTTTATTAACCAGGCCCACGATCTTGCTGTTTTTCACAAAACCAGAGGACTTAGTGTTGAAGTGGTTTCAACCGAAAGCCTGTATAACGAATTTTCCTCCGGTGCTCCAGATGTATCTGCTATTAGAGACTTCATGAAAATGATATACGACAGGGCTGCCAATCAAAATGAGTTACCAAAATATTTGTTGCTTTTTGGTGATGGGTCTTTTGATAATAAAGGAAAAGGGTTTTCAAATACTAATTTTATACTTAGTTATCAATCATTGAATTCATTAGCTCCAACTTCTTCCTATGTTTCTGATGATTTTTTTGGGCTTCTTGATGATGATGAAGGAGATTGGTTGACATCAAATGAACTTGTTGATATAGGGATAGGACGTTTTCCTGTTAAATCAGTTGCAGAGGCGCAAAATGTTGTAAAAAAAGTGAAGTCGTATTATGAGCCTAAAACCATGCGTGATTGGAGAAATTTTCTTTGTTTTATAGCAGATGACCAAGATAATAATCTTCATTTTAGTCAGGCAGAATTCATGGCGAATAATTCGGTGAAAAATAAAAATTACAATATTGATAAAATATTTTTAGATGCTTATCAACAGATTTCAACCCCTGGTGGAAAAAGGTTTCCTGATGTAAATGAAGCAATAAATAGAAGATTTGAAAAAGGTGCATTAATAATTAATTATACTGGACATGGTGGTGAAATTGGGCTAGCAGAAGAGAGAATTATTAGCATTCCACAAATAAACAGTTGGAAAAATTCTGAAAATCTTCCTCTTTTTGTTACAGCAACATGTGAATTTACCAGATTTGATGATCCTTCACTTACATCAGCAGGTGAACATGTTTTTTTAAATCCAAATGGTGGAGCAATTGCTTTATTTACTACAGTTAGGCTAGTTTATGCTGGTCCTAATTTTGATTTGAACAAACATTTATATAATTATGCCTTTGAAAAAATTGATGGAAGAAAGCCAACTTTAGGGGATTTATTCAGGCTCACAAAAATGGCAAGTGCAATTCCCGGAGGTATTAATAACCGAAATTTCACTTTTATTGGTGATCCTTCTGTTGAACTGGCCTATCCAAAACATAAAGTAATAACATCCACCATTAATGGCAATGCCGTTTCAACTGTTATCGACACGATAAAAGCGCTACAAAAAGTCACTATAACAGGTTTTGTTAGTGATGATAATGGTCAGAAATTAACTGGGTTTAATGGAATTGTCTACCCCACGGTTTTTGATAAACCAAGTACAATTAAAACCCTTGGCAACGATTCAGAAAGTCCTGTTACTGAATTTAAACTTCAAAAAAATGTAGTTTATAAAGGAAAAGTAAGTGTTAAAAATGGAGATTTTTCATTTACTTTCATTGTTCCCAAAGACATTGGATATAATTTCGGAAAAGGCCGCATCAGTTATTATGCAGAAAACACAATAGAGGATGCCCAAGGTTATTTTGATGAGTTTTATATTGGGGGAACTGAGGAGAATGCTGCTTTGGATGCCACAGGCCCAGAGGTTGATCTGTATTTGAACAATGATAAATTCGTTTTTGGTGGGGTTACCGATGAAAAACCAAAACTCCTTGCTTATGTTAAAGACGAAAGCGGAATAAATACCGTTGGTAATGGTATTGGTCATGATCTTGTGGCAGTTTTAGATGAAAATACGGATAGAGCAATTGTGTTAAACGACTATTATGAAGCAGAACTCGATAGTTATCAAAAAGGGGTTATTTCTTACCCTTTCTCTAAACTTGAGGAAGGCAACCATACATTGAGGTTAAAGGTTTGGGATGTATATAACAATTCAAATGAAGCTTTTACTGAATTTGTTGTTGCAAATTCTGCTGAACTTGCCTTAAAACACGTGTTAAATTACCCAAACCCATTTACTACCTATACCGAGTTTAATTTTGAACACAATCAACCGGGTATGTGGCTTGATGTTCAGGTTCAAATATTCACTGTGTCAGGTAAATTAATCAAAACTCTTAATACAAGCACAAGATCTGATGGTTTTAGAGCTGAGCCAATCCCTTGGAATGGTATGGATGATTTTGGTGATAAAATTGGTAGAGGTGTTTATATTTACAGATTAAAAGTAAGGGCAAACGATGGTTCAGTTGCTGAGAAAATAGAAAAACTAGTAATCTTGAATTAAAAAAATAATATTCTATCTTTGAATTCTTAAATAATAGTGATTTTATGTACAAAAATAGCAGGTTAATAAAAATTTTTTCAACTTTATTTTTTCTGATTGGGGGAAAAATTTATGCACAACAGGAATTAAATGCCATTACAACCGCAGTTCCTTTTTTATTAATTGCTCCTGATTCCAGAGCTGGTGGAATGGGTGATGCCGGAGTTGCTGCTTCCCCCGATGGAAATTCCATTCATTGGAATCCTTCAAAGCTTGCTTTTATTAAGGAAGATATGGGTTTTTCACTCTCCTATATTCCTTGGTTAAGGAGTCTTGTTCCTGATATCAATCTTTCTTATTTGTCGGGATACAAAAGGCTGGATAACAACCAAACTATCGCTGCATCCTTATTTTATTCATCCTTAGGAGATATAACTTTTACCGACCAATCAGGGATGACTATTGGTAATTACAGGCCAAATGAATTTGCTTTTGATTTGGCTTATGCAAGAAAATTATCACCTAATTTTTCAGGAGGAATGGCCCTTAGGTATATTTATTCAAATCTTACAATGGGCCAAGTGGTTGGTGGTGCTGATACTCGTCCTGGAATGTCTGTTGCCGCTGACATTTCTGGATATTATGTGAATCCGGACGCTCAATTGGGTAATATTCCAGCAACTGTTGCCTTTGGTTTAAATATTTCAAATATAGGATCCAAAATGTCTTATTCTGGTACTGGGCGAAGAGATTTTATTCCTATTAATATGCGTTTAGGTCCATCAATTACATTAAAACCGGATGATTACAACAGTATAACATTTGTTTTTGATGCTGTAAAGTTATTGGTTCCTACTCCTCCTATAACCGATCCTTTGGATAACAATAGAATAATTGCCGGGAGTGATCCGGATGTTGGAATTGCAGCGGGTATGTTTGGTTCATTTAGTGATGCTCCAGGAGTTCCAGTAAAAGACGAAGATGGAAATAGGGTATTTATGGATGATGGAACCCTTCAGATTGAAAAAGGAAGTGTTTTCAAGGAAGAATTAAGGGAAATTAATATGTCTTTAGGCATGGAGTACTGGTATGATAAGCAATTCGCATTGCGTGTTGGCTATTTTCATGAGCATTCCTCCAAAGGAAACAGGAAATTTGTTACTTTCGGAGCTGGATTAAAGTACAATGTATTTGGGCTTGATTTGGCTTATATTGTTCCAACGGTTCAAAGACATCCCCTTGCAAATACATTAAGATTTACCCTCACTATGAATTTTGCTGCTGTAAAATCAGATAAAGGATCGGGAAATTTGTAACAGTATATTAAATATTCGCTTTTTTGGTATACTTGTCATGTTCATAGTAAGTATGCTCATATAATAAGTATGCTCATATAAAAAGACAATGAAGATTAGAATTGGTTTTGGTTTTGATGTTCATCAACTTGAAAATGGTAAGGACTTTTGGTTAGGGGGAATAAATATACCGCATACAAAAGGTGCTGTTGGGCATTCTGATGCTGATGTTTTAATTCATGCAATATGTGATGCACTCCTTGGTGCTGCAAATATGCGTGATATTGGTTTTCATTTCCCAAATACTGATCCTAAATACAAAGGGATTGATTCAAAGGAATTGCTTAAAGAAGTAATGCGAATTATTCAATTAAAGGGATATAATATTGGAAATATTGATGCAACGCTTACCCTTGAAAATCCCAAAATAAATCCTTATATCCCTGAAATGATAAGTGTTTTGTGTGATGTAATGGGAATAGATGCCGAATGCTTATCGATAAAGGCAACTACCAATGAAACCCTGGGTTATGTAGGTAGGGAGCAAGGTGTAAATGCTTATGCCGTAGCTTTAATAGAAAAAAACGAATGAAAAAACAAATAGAAATACGTTTTCAATTAAACGCATTTGATACAATTTCGGAATTAGATATCCCGGACCAAATTCTTTTGGAAAGAGCTGTTGATGCTGCAAAACATGCATATGCCCCTTATTCTGGATTTAATGTAGGTGCTGCGGTTTTATTGGAAGGTGGAATGATAGTGATTGGCAGCAATCAGGAAAATGCTGCTTATCCATCCGGTCTTTGTGCAGAAAGAGTTGCTATTTTTGCTGCAGGGGCACAGTTTCCTGGCATTTCCATAAAATCTATTGCCATTACTGCAAATTCTAAGAATGTTGCTATTTTATCTCCTGTGGCTCCTTGTGGGGCTTGTCGGCAAGTTCTTGTTGAATATGAGAAAAAAAATGGAAACCCCATTAAATTGATCCTCAAAGGGGAGCATGGCAAAGTGTTTTCTATTGATTCAGTTGTTGATTTGCTTCCTTTGGTTTTTGATAGTAGCAACTTAGGTATATAATTATTTAAATAACTATTTCCTTTATTTTAATGTTTTCAATTAAAGCTATTGAAGCGATCATTATTAAAAATTCCTTTTAAGGCCCTTGTTCTGTTTTTGGCTTTCCTCGATAGGCAAACACCTTTTAAGACAAAAATTTTATTATGCATTTCTTTTCTTTATCTTATAATCCCATTTGATTTTATTCCTGATTTTATTCCTCTTGCTGGCTGGGTGGATGATTTGATTGTAGTTCCTTCTCTTTTGGCCTTTGCTGCTAATGAATTACCCCCGTTCGTAATTGAGAAAGCAAAGGCAAAGGCTTCTAAATATAGAATTTTAATTGTGTTGGTTGCTTTGTTATTATTACTTGGTTTTTTCTTATTACTAGGTTTAATTGTTTGGTTGATTTTTTTTTAAATATCTCACCACAGGTATTCAAACCTTTTGACTTCATGACATTTGATTGTTTTGTAATTGTAATCATTTCTCTTGATTTCAATGATTTTTTCAGCCTTAATACACACCTATTTTGAGATATAAAAACTTAAACTTTTAAAGTTTCTGATTTTCTAACTTAAAAGTTTTATTTTTGTCGCCAACATAATTAATACCTACATTGTTAGTAATGGCAAAAACAACTACAAAAACGACATCTAAAAACGAATTGACTAAAGCGTTTTCAAAAGAAACATATCTGCAATGGTATGAATCCATGTTGCTGATGAGGCGATTTGAAGAGAAAGCTGGTCAATTATACATTCAACAAAAATTCCAAGGTTTTTGTCATCTTTATATAGGACAAGAAGCATTGGTTGCTGGTGCAATTTCAGCCACCCGGGAAGATGATAATATGATTACTGCATACAGAAACCATGTTCACCCAATAGGAAAAGGAATGCATCCAAAATATGTAATGGCAGAATTATTTGGAAGAATTACCGGTTGCTCAAAAGGCAAAGGGGGATCAATGCATATGTTTGATAAAAAACTTCGTTTTTTTGGTGGACATGGAATTGTGGGTGCTCAGATTCCTTTAGGCGCTGGTATTGCCTTTGCGGATAAATACAGCGGAAATGACAGGGTAACCCTTTGTTATATGGGTGACGGGGCTGTAAGGCAAGGGGCTTTTCACGAAGCATTAAATATGGCTATGACCTGGAAATTGCCCGTTATATTCATCATTGAAAATAATTATTATGCAATGGGGACTTCGGTTGAGCGAACATCTAATGTAAAAGAGTTACATAAATTAGGAAGTGCATACGAAATGCCTTCCTACCCAATTGACGGTATGGATTGCGAGAAGGTTCATGAAGCCGTATTTAATGCAGCTCAACGAGCTAGAAATGGGGAAGGTCCAACACTTTTAGAAATGCTTACTTACAGATATAAAGGTCATTCTATGTCTGATCCTGCAAAATACCGTACAAAAGAAGAATTGGCACAGTATAAAGCAAAAGACCCAATTGAGCAGGTTTTAGGTGTAATTGAAAAGAACAAATGGGCCTCAGAAAAAGACTTGGAAAAAATAAACAATCGAATTAAGAACCTTATTGAAGAATCGGTAAAATTTGCTGATGAATCCCCTTTTCCAGATCCAGATGAATTATATAAAGATGTATATATGCAACAGGATTACCCTTATATTATCGAAGATTAATTTAACATAAAAGTAAAATAGATAAACTATGGCTGAAATAGTCAGAATGCCAAAATTAAGTGATACCATGACAGAAGGTGTGGTTGCAGCCTGGCATAAAAAAGTTGGCGATAAAGTGTCCTCAGGAGATTTGCTTGCTGAAATTGAAACAGACAAGGCCACAATGGAATTTGAATCTTTTCAGGAGGGATTTTTATTGCATCAAGGTATTGAAACGGGTAAAAGTGCTCCCGTTGATTCTATTTTAGCTATTCTGGGAGAAAAAAATGAAGATATTTCCCAAATTTTAAAAGAAGAAAAATCAAAACAAGGGCCTGCTAAAGAAGAAAAACTTCCTGAAAAAAAGCAAGTTCCTGAGAAAAAGGAACAAAAGCAGCCCGAGAAAGAACCAGAAATCAAAGAAGTTGCTCAAAAAGATAAATCTCAAGGAATCATTCCTGTTCGTGAACATGATTCTTCTGATGGACGTTTAAAAACATCTCCCCTTGCCCGTAAACTCGCTGAAGATAAAGGAATAGATATTTCAAATATTAGAGGCAGTGGAGATGGAGGAAGGATTGTAAGGCGAGATATTGAAAACTATATTCCAGGTGCATCTTTTGCTGGCTCTGCATCCAGACAAGAAAATTTCCGAGAAGAACCTGTTTCCCAGATGCGTAAAACCATTGCGCGAAGGCTTGCTGAAAGCAAATTTTCAGCCCCACATTTTTATCTTACAATGGAAATTAATATGGACAAGGCAATTGATGCAAGAACTGCTATTAATGAAATGTCCTCAGTTAAAATTTCTTTTAATGATTTAGTTGTGAAAGCTGCGGCAATCGCACTGCGAAAACATCCAAAAGTGAATTCATCATGGCTGGGAGACAAAATCAGGTTTAATGATCATGTTCATATTGGGGTTGCAATTGCCGTGGAGGAAGGCTTGTTGGTTCCTGTTGTTCGATTTGCAGATACCAAGCCATTAGCAGGTATTGCTGAAGAAGTTAAGTCTTTTTCTCAAAAAGCAAAAAATAAGAAACTTCAACCACAGGATTGGGAGGGTAATACTTTTACCATTTCTAATTTAGGAATGTTTGGTATAGAAGAATTTACAGCAATAATAAATCCACCTGATGCATGTATTATGGCTGTTGGGGGAATTAAACAAACACCAGTGGTAATAGATGGGTTGATAAAGATAGGAAACATAATGAAAGTTACTCTTTCCTGTGATCACAGGGTTGTTGATGGCGTTACTGGTTCGGAATTCCTCATCAGCTTTAAAAAAATTCTTGAGAATCCTTTTTTAATGGCTGTTATATAATTTGAAATTTATATAATTAACGCGTAGATTAAATAAAAAAAGGCAGTAAGACATAGGTTTTACTGCCTTTTTTTATTTTATTCCCTCCCGATATTAAGCTATTGTTTGTTTTTAAGTCATTTGATTTAATTTAACAGTGAAATTTTATTCACAGTTTCAATATATAATTGTTTTTTGAATTTTATTAAGTTCCTGCATCCCCCGTAAGCTTAGGCTAGAATCAAGATTTTGCAAAAAAAAAAGAGAGTTTATTAAACTGGTTGAGTTTTTTTTTATAAATTTAACCCGATTTTAAACTTTTTAACAGAAACATATGAAACAATTTACAATTCTAAAAAAATTAATATCCTTTTTTGGAGTGCTTTTCTTTATTTTCAGTCCTTCATTGGCTAGTGCTCAGGGCTTTTGCGGAACTAATCAAGCTATGCAAGATTTGTATGAAAAATATCCTGGTTTAAAAGAAGAACAAAAAAAATTAGTAGAAAGCAGTAAGCAATTTGTAATTGAAAATAATGGTCGTTCACGTTCTGTTGTTTATACAATTCCTGTTGTATTTCATATATTGCATGAATACGGGTCTGAAAATCTGCATGATACTATAATTAAGGCTCAGATTGCAAGGTTAAATAAGGATTTCAGAAAGTTAAATGAAGATACAGCTAATGTTGTTCCCGAATTTAAAGGACTGATTGCTGATTCAAGAGTTGAATTTAAACTAGCAACCAAGGATTATCAAGGTAACTGTACCAATGGTATAGAACGTATATTTACACATGAAACCCAAATTGGAGATGACTTTTCCAAACTGAATCCCTGGCCAAGAGAAAAATATTTAAATATTTGGGTGTCGGCAAATATTAGCAGACCAGGAGTTGCCGGTTATGCCACTTTTCCCTCAGGTGCTGTAGGTGGATATATGTATTTTCTTGATGGAATAATGGTAACCAAAGATTATGTAGGAGAATCTCATCGTGTACTTACTCATGAGGTAGGACATTATCTTGGACTATCGCATCCATGGGGAGATGGAGAAATAGGTACAGGTTGCGGAAATGATGGTATTTTAGATACTCCTCCTACCAAAGGTTGGAGTTTTTGTTCGTTGAATGATGCCACTAGTTGTCCTGCTGTTAATATTGCCAAGGCTTATTCTTTTTCTAGTGTTACAACCGGTTCTGGAGTAACCGATCCAACTCCTGTTGTTGCTGATAGCGGTATTGTTTTCAGTAGCTTTTCAGCTTCTGGTGTATCCAATAATTCATTTGTTGATACAAGTTTTTCTTTTACAAACTGGGAAACAGGATCAACTGATGGAGAAACAGACTATAACTTATTAACAGGAAGTTTAAATACATCAAAATACTATGAAATAACTATAACTCCTAAGTTAGGTTACAATATGAGTATTTCAAAAATTGATTTTAATTTTTATCGTACTCAAACAGGAGTAAGAACTTTTGCAGTGCGTTCAAGTGTTGATAATTTTGCCGATAATCTTGCTGCGTCAGCCGATACAAGTAAATATACTATTGTTTCACCAAATATATTTTTCATTAAAAATGACACCTCTTATATGGATAAGAGCACGATAAACCTTGACGGGGTTACAAATTATGTAAAAAGAACTTCCCCAATTAAGTTTCGGTTTTATGGATGGAATGCTGAAGATGTTTTGGGAACTTTTGGTATTGATAATGTTACTATAACTTTAGGAAACGGAAAAGTAGAAAACATCCAAAACTACATGGAATATGCTTACTGCTCAAAAATGTTTACTATTGGACAGGCTGAGGCAATGGAAGCTACTTTGAACAATAGTACAGCAAGCAGAGACAATTTATCCAAAGCAACTAATCTTGCTCAAACTGGTACTGATGTTACAACAATGCCTGTGTGTATTCCTGTTGCCGATTTTAACGTAAGCAATAAATTTATTTGCGCAGGATCTGCAATTACTTTTAATAATGCAACATGGAGAGCAGAGGGAACTTATTCCTGGACATTTACCGATGGAACTCCTGCTACTTCAACCGAAGCAAATCCAACAGTTACTTTTAACACACATGGCTGGAAAACAGTTTCCCTTACTGCCACAAACGCAGCAGGTTCTCATACAACAACAATGGAAAATTTCATATATGTATCAGGAGCATGGACTGAATTTCAGGGTACACATGTAGATAATTTTCAATCAGAAAATTGGTGGCTAGTTGACAATATTGGAAAAGATCAGGTGCAATGGGAGTTAGTAAACATTGGTGTTTCAGGTGCTAGCAAAGCATACGGACTTAGAAATGCGATTGCAAACGCTCCTCAGTTTGGATATTATGAAAGAGTAGGTGGAAAAAGAGATGCTCTTATTTCCCCTTCTTATGATCTTTCTCTTATGACAAGCGGAAATCTATCTTTTACTTATTCTGCTGCAACAAGGTCGCCATCTGCTGCTGGAATTACAGAAAGACTCGTTGTTTATTTTTCAACAGATTGTGGGAAAACATGGGGTGCTCCTAGAAGAACCATTACAGGTGTAGAATTAATTAGTGCGGGTGTGGTTGATGGGCCTTATGTTCCAACACAGGCCAACCAATGGAGAACAGCAACGGTAAGTATTCCTGCATTTTTTCATCAAGGTAATGTTAGGTTTAAATTTGAATATACTGCAAGTGATGGTTCAAATAATATATACATAAATAATTTTACAATTGATGGTGTAGTTGGTATTGAAGAAAAAATGAAAAATGAATATTTTTCTTTGAACATTTTCCCAAATCCTTCAAGAGATGATCAGAATTTAAATGTTTCCTATTTAAGCAAAGGAAATGAGGTTAAATTATCTATTACTGATTTAGTTGGAAAGCTTGTTTATTCAATAAATGAAAATAATGGACCTGGTGAAAATACAACCATCGTTAATATGTCAGAAACGAATATGAAAGCGGGTGTTTATTTTTTAAATATTTCTGATGGAGTTTACAACCAAACAAAGAAGGTTGTGGTTTATTAAATTAGCAATAAATTTCTTTTAAAGAAAGGCGTTTCAATTGAAACGCCTTTCTTTTTTTAGCCAAAGGCTTGATCTTTTTTACAAGGTAAAAACCAATGAATTTGGATTTTGAATATTCATTAAAGTAAAAATATTATTTACCCTCAATTCGTTGTTGATATTTACTTTAGAATATTTACCCTATATCTTTCAATCCTAATAACTTTGTTTTACTGAAGAGTTATGAAACCAATGTCATTAGATACTCCCATTGAATATGTAAAAGGTATAGGGCCTTTGCGGGGCGAACTGCTTAAAAAAGAGCTGGGTGTTTTTACCCTTTCGGATTTATTTTCACATTATCCCTTTCGTTATGAAGACCGAACAAAATTCTATAAGATAATAGAAGTAAATGATGATTTGCCTTATGTTCAATTAAGAGGTCGGATAATTCAAATGCAAACAATTGGAACGGCTCGTCAAAAACGATTTGTAGCTATGTTTAAAGACGATTCAGGCATCATTGAATTGGTTTGGTTTCAAGGCGTGAGATGGATTGCAGCTGCCCTTAAAATCAATGTAGAATATGTTGTTTTTGGAAAAGCAAATCGTTTTAATAGCAAATTCAATATAGTTCATCCTGAAATAGAGCCTGTAACTGAAGAAAACACAACATTTGCAAGTTCATTGCAACCTGTATACCATACTTCGGAAAAATTAAAAGCAAAAGGCCTTGACACAAAAAGTATTGCCCGAATAATAAAAAACACGCTTCTTTCTTTTTCTCCAGGAGCAGAATATTCACAGCTGTTTCCAGAAACATTGTCAAATGAAATTATAGAGAAACAAAAACTAATTTCCAGGGCAGAAGCTTTAAGGAATTTGCATTTTCCGGAAAATTCTATTTTGCTTCAGAAGGCACAGTTTAGAATGAAATTCGAGGAATTGTTTTTTGTGCAGCTTCGTATTTTAAAATTAAAAGTAAACAGGAATACTGAAATTAAAGGATTGGTTTTCTCATCCATTGGAAAACTTTTTAATAATTTTTATCATGATCATTTGCCATTTGAATTAACCAACGCCCAAAAAAGAGTTCTTCGTGAAATTCGAATTGATATGGGTTCCGGGAAACAGATGAATAGACTTTTGCAGGGAGATGTTGGAAGTGGGAAGACTATGGTGGCGCTTTTGTCTGCATTAATGGCAATTGACAATTCTTTTCAAGCATGCTTAATGGCTCCAACAGAGATTTTGGCCAGGCAACACTTCGAATCAATTTCTGAATCACTTTTAAAAATGGATATTAATGTTGGAATTTTAACCGGTTCAACAAAGGCTTCTGAAAGAAAAGCTTTGCATAATGGTTTGCAAAATGGAGAGATTCATCTTCTTATTGGTACTCATGCATTAATTGAAGATCAGGTGCAATTTAAAAACCTTGGACTGGTAATTATTGATGAGCAACACCGTTTTGGTGTTGAGCAGAGGGCCAGAATGTGGAAAAAAAACAGTTCTCCCCCTCATGTACTTGTTATGACCGCTACCCCAATACCAAGAACCTTGGCAATGACACTTTATGGAGATCTTGATGTTTCGGTAATTGATGAATTACCTCCTGGACGAAAGCCAATTCAGACAATTCATAAATTTGATTCGGGAAGACTTGTTGTTTTCGATTTTATGCGCAAACAAATTGCAGAAGGCAGACAAATTTATATTGTTTACCCTTTGATACAGGAATCTGAAAAAATGGATTACAAGGATTTAGAAGATGGATTTGAAAGCATAGAAAGGGCATTCCCTCCTCCGGATTTTCGCATAAGTATTGTTCATGGTAAAATGAAAGCAAGTGCCAAGGATCAGGAGATGCAGCGGTTTATAAAAAAGGAAACACAGATAATGGTTGCCACAACGGTGATAGAAGTGGGTGTAAATGTACCCAATGCAAGTGTTATGGTAATTGAAAGTGCAGAAAGGTTTGGTCTTTCTCAATTGCATCAGTTAAGAGGGCGAGTTGGCAGAGGGGCTGATCAATCTTATTGTATATTAATGACTTCCTTTAAACTTAGTTCAGACGCAAAAGTAAGGGTAGAGACAATGGTTCGGACAAATGATGGTTTTGAAATTGCAGATGTGGACATGCGCTTAAGGGGGCCAGGTGATTTAGAGGGGACTCAGCAAAGTGGAATAATGGATTTGAAATTAGCTGATCTAAGGCGTGATGTGCAAATATTGCAATTGTCTAGAGATATAGCCTCCTCTATTCTTAAAATTGATCCGGATCTAACATTGCTACAACACCAGCGAATTAAACATCACTTACAGGTGCTTAAATCCAATAAACAAAACTGGAGCAGAATCAGTTAATACTGCTTGCTATAATCGGTTAGCTTTCATTTTTTAGTCCTTTGCTTCTGATTTACTATGTTCTGTTATAAGTTATTATTATTAATTTTGCACCCTAAATTTTTTATATTTAATAATGAAGATATCATTTAACTGGTTAAAGAATTATATTGAAACAGGGCTTTCTGCTCAGGAAGTTGCTGATTTATTAACTAGCTCTGGACTAGAAGTAGAATCAGTTGAAAAATTTCAACCGGTAAAAGGTGGTTTGGAAGGCCTGATTATTGGAAAGATATTAACAAAGGAAAAACATCCAGATGCAGATAGATTAAACCTTACTACTGTTGATGTTGGACAGGGGGATCCTTTGCATATTGTATGCGGAGCATCAAATGTTGATACCGGCCAAAAGGTTGTAGTAGCCACGGTTGGAACAACTTTATATCCAAGCTCTTGTGAGCCTTTTCAAATAAAAAAATCCAAAATTAGAGGAGCCGTTTCAGAAGGAATGATTTGTGCTGAAGATGAAATTGGACTAGGAAATTCTCATGAGGGTATTATGGTACTTGCTTCAGATGCAAAAGAAGGTACTTTGGTATCTGATTATTTTAAAATAGAAAATGATTTTGTATTTGAAATTGGCCTTACCCCAAACAGGGCAGATGCTACCTCTCATATAGGTGTAGCCAGGGACTTGGCAGCAATTTTATCAATTAGTGAAAATCGAGATATTTTTGTGAAATTACCTGATGTAATTGATTTTAAAATTGATAATCAAGATTTTAAAATTTCTGTTGAAATTGAAGATAAAATGGCTTGTCCACGCTATTCAGGAATAACGATTACAGGAATAAAGGTTGAACAATCACCTAAGTGGTTGCAGCAAAAATTAAAAGCTATTGGACTTAAACCAATAAATAACATTGTTGATATTACGAATTTTGTTTTACATGAAACCGGTCAACCTTTGCATGCTTTTGACGCTACACAAATTAAAGGAAATAAAATCATTGTTAAAAAAGTAGCAGCAGGCACTAAATTCAAAACTCTTGATGATGTAGAAAGGCAAATCAATGCACAGGATTTAATGATTTGTGATTCGCAAGGGCCATTGGCCATTGCTGGTGTTTTTGGTGGAAAAGATTCTGGTGTAAGCGAATTAACTACAAATGTTTTTTTGGAAAGTGCTTATTTTAACGCTGTTTCCATTCGAAAGACCGCAAGAGTTCATGGGCTTAAAACCGATGCTTCATTCCGGTATGAAAGAGGTACAGATCCCAATATTACCGTATTTGCACTTAAGCGCGCAGCACTTTTAATAAAACAGATTGCAGGTGGACAAATTTCATCGGAAGTTGTGGATGTGTATCCTGAAAAAATAGAAAATTTTAAAATTCAATTATCGTATAAAACCACCGATAGTTTGATTGGTAAAACAATCGACAGGGAAATAATAAAGCGAATCATAAGGGTTTTGGGCATTGAAATCCATGCAGAATTTTCTGATGGGCTTTCTCTTTCTGTTCCTCCTTTTAAGGTTGATGTTACACGAGAAGTTGACCTTATTGAAGAAGTATTGCGCATTTACGGATACAATAACATAGAAATCCCCCAACAGGTAAGAGCTTCACTCACTTTTTCACAAAAACCTGATAAGGATAAAGCAAAAAACATTGTTTCTGATTTATTGAGTAATAAAGGCTTTAATGAGATCATGAGCAATTCCCTTACTAAGATAAATTATGTAGGTCTATTAAGTGATTTGGATGAAAAAGAGAATGTAAATATTCTTAATCCCTTAAGCAGTGATCTTGGTGTTATGCGAAGAACCTTGATTTTTGGTGGTCTTGAAGCATTAGCTTACAATATAAACCGAAAAAATGCAAACCTTAAATTCTATGAATTCGGGAAAACATACAAAAGAAAACAAGATCACTCAGGCTATGATGAAAAGCAAATGTTAGCTCTTTTTTTAACTGGAAGTAAAAACCCCGAAAGCTGGAATATAAAAGAGGAACCAGTAGATTTTTATTACTTAAAAGGTTTTATTCAAAGTGTTTTTGAACGTTTGGGCCTAGAGTACTTAAGTGGAGAAAGCGAAAACACTGCATTTTCATACGGCTTGAGGCTTTTCTCAAAAAAAGAAACGATATGTGAATATGGTGAATTGAACAAAAAAGTCCTAAAGGCTTTGGATATTAATCAACCTGTTTTTTATGCTGAAGTTAATTGGGACCTAATTGTTTCATTGCTTGAAAAAATAAAAACAAATTTTACAGGAATTCCAAAATTTCCTTTTGTTAGAAGAGATCTTGCCCTGTTAATTGACAAAAATGTTAAGTTTCAAGACATTGAAAAAATCTCCTTTCAAAGTGGCAGGCAACTGCTAAAAGAGGTGAATTTGTTTGATGTTTATGAGGGGGAAAAACTTGAACCAGGCAAAAAATCTTATGCAGTCAGTTTTATTTTGCAAGATCCTGAAAA
This sequence comes from Bacteroidota bacterium, assembly GCA_013696965.1. Classification (NCBI taxonomy): domain Bacteria; kingdom Pseudomonadati; phylum Bacteroidota; species Bacteroidota bacterium. The sequence continues at coordinate 50,289 of JACCXN010000044.1, forward strand.
AACCCTTACAGATGTCCAGATTGACAAGTTTATGGATAAACTGCAGAAAGATTTTCAGGAAAACCTTGGTGCAACTCTAAGATAAAAATTTAATAATTTTTATACATCCTTTGATTTAAGTATAATTTCCCAAAAGATTCCTCTCGATTCAATTTTTTGAACTCAGCTAAATATTTAAATGCTTTCTGAAGAAGTAATGGATAGAAAACCTGTGATGAAAACAAAAAGAGTGTGCCCGGAATGTAAAATATTTCAACAAGAACAAAGAGTTTAATTTAAGAAGAAATTTTTTAAATATTCTTTTTGCTGTTTATTTTGATGTAAATTTACTTTCTTAAAAAATTAATTTATGTTTAAAAACTTACTTTTATTAATTGGCTTTTCCTTGAGCTTCTTGACTTTATTCGCTCAAAATAATGTAGGGATTGGCACCAATACTCCTCATCCTACAGCAATTTTAGACTTACTTTCCTCTGACAAAGGTTTATTGGTTCCTCGAATTTCAGCCGTTAATCGTTTGGCTATATCTTCTCCAGCAAATGGTTTGTTGGTTTTTGATACAGATTCAGCATGCTTCTTTTATTTTAATAGTACTGTTCCTACTTGGGTCTCTTTATGTCAGGCTGGAGCAGTTGGTGCTACGGGACCACAGGGTGCACAGGGAGCAACAGGATCTACGGGAACTCAAGGTGCATCGGGAGTAAACGGAGCAACAGGTATTCAAGGTCCCACAGGAACTACAGGTATGCAAGGGCCAACAGGAGCTACAGGAAGTGCCGGTGTTGCAGGGCCTCAAGGTCTAACAGGAACAGCAGGAGCTACAGGGGCTCAGGGCGTAGCTGGAATTAACGGTGCTACAGGAGCTCAAGGAACTACAGGAAGTGCCGGTGTAGCTGGGCCTCAAGGTCCAACAGGAAGTGCTGGAACAACAGGAGCTACTGGGGCTCAGGGCCTAGCAGGAATTAACGGTGCTACAGGAGCTCAAGGAACTACAGGAGCACTTGGATCGACAGGTTCAACTGGTACCACAGGCCCAACCTGGACCCTAGCTACCTTGGAATACAACGCAAATGGAAATATAGTATTGAATGGAACTACAGGTTCTGGAGGCCCTATTACATCAACAAATGCTGCATGGACAATCTTAGGTAATGCTGGTACAAATCCATCAACTAACTTTCTAGGTACATCAGATAATGTTGACTTGGTTTTTCGCACTGGAAACAACGATAGGATGAGAATTAAATATAATTTAACTTATCCTGTAATAGGCATAGGAACTAATTTTCCGATTACTAATCTTATTCCAGGTGCAAACTCATCCGTTTTACATTTACATGATATGGGAACTTCCACTTTCTCTCAATTTATATTAAGTACTCATGGCACTGCAAATGGATTAAGGGCGGGGGTAATAAATTTTGCTGCAACTCAAGCAGTTAATGATAGAAGATCTGCATCAATTGAAAGTTTTTTAACTGCCTCATCAGTAACTAATGTAACAGGAGATATTCGTTTTTTTACAAATAACAATAATTCATTTACAGAAAAAATGAGAATTCTGTCAACAGGAAATGTTTCCATTAATCAGAATGTTCCGGTACTAAATGATGTTTTTTCAGTTTATGCCTCAGGGGCAGCTGGAGCAACAAATACTGTTGGAATTTATGCAATAAATGGATATAGTATTACAACTGGAATTGGAATTTATGGGGAAAATACAGGTACTGGCACAGGCGTTTATGGCGCTAATTCTGGTGCATCTGGAATTGGAGTCCGTGGATTCTCATCAGGAACTACAGCTATAGGTATCTACGGTACGAATAATTCCACAGGAACAGGTGTCTATGGCTTAAGTACTTTAGCAGCAGGAACAGGAGTAGTAGGTCTTGCCAATGGAGGAGGTGATGGAATATTTGGAAGCACTACTTCAGCTAGCGCAATGGGTCTGTGGGCAAGAAATAGCCATGCAAATGGAACAGCTATGCTAGCAGCTGGAAATAATGTAACATCGTTTTTTTTAAATTCTGGTTCAGGAATAGCAGCTAATGGGAAAGATTTTGGAGTATATGGTTTTGCCCAAGGAAGTACTGCTGCAACTTCTGCTGGAGGATATTTCAGGGATAGTTTAAATGCTGCAAATATGACCCATTCATGGGTAGCTGCATATAGTGCAGGCACAGCCTATAAAGTGCTAGGCCCGGGAGCAGCATCAACAATTGTTAAGGATTTAAGCAATAACAATGTAGTTATGTTTTGTCCAGAGGCCCCAGAAGTGTTGTTTGAAGATTATGGTTTTTCAGAAATTATTGGAGGGAAAGCAACAGTTCATTTAGATCCATTATTTACCAAAAATGTTGTTATTAACCAAAATCATCCTTTAAGAGTATTTATACAATTAGAGGGTGAATGCAATGGTGTATTTGTAACAAATAAAACTGCCTCTAGTTTTGATGTAGTAGAGTTAAATAGTGGCAATTCTAGTGTAAAATTCACGTATAAAGTGGTAGCTAATAGAGCAGATGCATATGAAAATGGTGTTTTGTCATCGAAATTTGAAAATTTAAGATTTCCTGCTGCACCAGAAAAAGCACAAACGAATTCTTACACAAAACCATTTCCCGAAATTCCTAATTCTCAACTAAAAGAATAATTAAGGTATTGAATGCAAAAAGATCTTATCGAATAGAAATTTTTCTTTTTCTTCTGGATTAAATATAGCATTTTTTAGAATGATGTAAAGGTAATTTACCTTTGTAAATTATTGAATACCATTTTAAGTTCAAAGAATGTACTCAACATTTTATCATTTCCGATTTTATTTCTTGAAACAAAAACCTGCCGAGATAGTGTAATTTTATAATTACAGGATTTTTTGATAAATTTAATAGGAAAGAATTCTTGTTAAATGAAATTAAAACTGTTGCTTTTGGTGTCTTTTATTGTACTGTTTTCGAGCTGTAAAAAGGACATTCAAAAACTAATTGATTGCAATGAGAAGAGTTTGTATAAACTAACAACATTTAATGTTGGGGTTGCTGTTAGCTATGATAAAATCATAAACAATGAAAGATACAAAGAGATAGTTAAATCCCAGTTTAATAGTATTACTCCTGAATATGCAATGAAAGCAGAATTTATTCATCCTGAAGAAAATGTTTTTAATTGGGATGAAGCAGATCAACTTGTTGATTTTAGTATTAAAGAAAACAAAAGCTTTCATGGGCATGCCCTAATCTGGCACAATCATTTGCCGCATTGGATGGAAAACTATACCGCAGATTGGAACATTATGTTCAGAAATCACATTATTGCCTTGGTAAGTAGATATAAAGGAAAAATTAAAGCATGGGATGTTGTAAATGAGGCATTTGAAGATGATGGAAGCTTAAGGAACACAATTTGGAAACAACATATTGGAGAGCATTATATAACCCTTGCATTCCAATATGCAAGCCAGGCAGACCCTGATGCCCTTCTTTTTTATAATGATTACAATCTTGAATCAAAGCCACGTAAAATGGAAGCCGTATTAAAAATGGCAAAAGAATTAAAGTCATTGGGAATTCAAATACATGGAATAGGAATGCAAATGCATGTTTCATTTGAATATCCAACAGATAGACAAATTCAAAACGCAATTAAATCTTTTGAGCAAACAAATTTAAAAGTTCATATTTCTGAACTTGATGTTGTTGTAAATTCAAATACCAAGGTAGAGGATCCAACTTTCCATTTAATGAAAGAGCAAAAAAAAAAGGTCAAGATTATTGTTGAAGCCTTTAATAAATTACCATCTGAAAATAAATACGGAATTAGCATATGGGGTGTTTCTGATGCAGATACATGGGTTAGAAAGGAATTTGGACGAAAGGAATGGCCTTTGTTGTATGATGAGAATTATTCAATTAAACCATCTTACTGTGGTTTTGTTGAAGGGTTAGAATAATAACTCAAAAGGAATCCTCAAAATTAATGAAATTCTTTTATCAATTCTTGGTTTGTTTAATAATTAATAAAAACATACATATAGAAACCTTTGTTTAACCATTTTTACCCTGGAAAATCTATTGTAGAATATTCTTAACTTTGCACTATGAGGATTATAGTCAATATGTTTTTTTTTCTTTTGCTTTTACCAGGCATGGGAATATATGCTCAATGTTCCCTTTATGAAGTTCCTCTATCCCGAAGAGTAAACTCCGCATCATTGATTATTGAAGGTAAAGTTGAAGAAAAAAAATCTTTTTGGAATCCTGAGACTAAGAGGATATATACCTTAAATAAAATTGAAGTATTTAAAGTATTTAAAGGAAGCAATTCTTCAGCCTTTATTCAAATATTAACAGAGGGAGGCGTGCTAGAGAATGAAATGCTTTTTGTTTCTGATTTTTTATCATTAGATATAGGCAATGTTGGAGTTTTTGTATTGACATCATCAAAATTGCCAGGGGTAATTAATTATTATTCAGATCAAATTTTTGAATCCGTGGCTTCAAAACAGGGTTTTATTAAATATAATCCAGAAGATATAAGTGCTACGGATGTTTTTAATAAATATACCAATGTAGAAAAAAAGCTTTATCCCTTGCTTTCATTAAAAAATCAATATAAAATAATAAAAGCATTTAATATTGCAGAGTTAAGGGATGATCAAAATAATTCATCCCGTATGATTCCATTAATTACTGGTTTCTTACCAATGGGTGTTTCTGCAGGAACAAAAGAATTGTTAACAATTCAGGGAAGTGGGTTTGGAAGTAGCAAGGGAAGCGGAACTGTAGGATTTAGAAATGCAGATGATGGTGGAGCTAGTTTTGTTGAACCTTTGCCACATCAATATATAAAGTGGACGAACACTGAAATAGTAGTTGAAGTGCCAGAAGATGCAGGAACAGGGAGAATTAGGGTAACGCAACAAACTACAGCTACAAGCCAGGTCACTTTGGTTGTTTTATTTTCCCGAATTAATTTGATAGATAACGATAAAGCTTATCCTGCTAATATGGTTAGTAATAATCCAACCGGAGGATATGTTTGGCAAATGACAGAATTATTCGATCTTAGCAAGGCTGCAGGAGCTGCTTTTAAAAGGGCTTTTAACACATGGAAATGCAATACTGGCATAAATTGGCTTATTGGGGATGTAGCAAAAGTTGATGTAACAAAAAGAGATGATATTAACATTATTCGTTTTGCTGCTTTCAATGAACTTCCTGAAGGTGTACTTGGTACAGCTTTTAGTTATTATTCCTCCTGCCAGGAAGGAAGGTGGTATTTAAGTGAAATGGACATCGTGTTTGCTCCAGGAGTAAACTGGCATTATGGAACTGAAATGCCCGGGCCTTTTCAAATAGACATGCAAACAATTGCCTTGCATGAACTTGGACATGCGCACCAACTGGGCCATGTGATTGATCCAAGTGATATTATGCACTTTTCCTACAATCAGGGAACACAAAACCTGGTTTTGAATGAAAGAAATATTGAGGCCGGAAATCTTGTAATGAATGAGAGTACAACAATGAAGATTTGTAGTTTTGAGCCTATGGAAAAAATCCCTTTGGGAATATGTGAAATTTCAGAACTTTCCCAATTAAATTTCAAAGGTTTGGCAATAGCTCCAAATCCTGTAAGAAGTATGTTTAAAATAAAATATACTTTGGCTGAAAAAGCTGCTGTAAGTATTGAGATCTTAAATAATCTTGGGCAAAAAGTACATGTTGTTTTTTCTGAGAATCAAACAATCGGAATTTATGAATATGAAGTAAATTTGGATGGATTAAATATGGCAAATGGCATCTATTATTTGAGGGTTTACCTTAATGATGTTAAATTTAATTATAAGATTGTTAGGATTTAGCCGGAAAACAAATTTAATTGTTTTTAATCCTTCACCTATCCGGCCCAGTTTTGCCTATCCAGGCTCCTGAATTGTATTGCCTCTGCCAGATGCTGATTCTGGATACTTTCACTTTTTTCTAAATCAGCAATGGTTCTGGCTACTTTTAATATTCTGTCATAAGCCCTTGCTGATAGGCCAAGCCTTTCCATGGCAATTTTTAATAGTTGCTGTCCTGCTGCATCTATTTTGCAAATTTCTTTTAATAACTTTGAGGTCATTTGGGCATTGCAATGGATACCATGGGCATTTATGTATCTTTTTTCCTGGATTTCACGCGCCAATATCACTCTTTCCCGTATAGTTTCACTTTTTTCAGGAATTCTTTGATCAGTTAATTCATTAAAAGATACAGGGGTAACTTCAATATGTATATCAATTCGATCTAAAAGTGGGCCTGAAATTTTATTCAAATACCTTTGGACCACACCTGCAGCACAAACACACTCTTTTTCAGGATGGTTGTAATAACCGCAAGGACAAGGGTTCATGGAAGAAACAAGCATGAAGCTTGCGGGATATTCTACAGAAAATTTTGCCCTTGAAATTGTGATTAATCTCTCTTCTAATGGCTGGCGCATTACTTCCAGTACTGTTCTTTTAAATTCGGGTAATTCATCCAGAAACAGCACTCCATTATGAGCAAGGGAAATTTCACCAGGTTGAGGATAGCTACCCCCTCCAACAAGTGCCACATCCGAAATTGTATGGTGTGGAGAACGAAAAGGACGTGCAGTTATAAGAGAGGATCCTTTGCTCATTTTTCCTGCCACAGAATGTATTTTTGTTGTTTCTAATGATTCCTGTAAATTTAAAGGAGGAAGAATAGTTGGAAGTCTTTTAGCAAGCATGGTTTTTCCTGCTCCTGGAGGGCCTATTAAAATAACATTATGTCCACCTGCTGCCGCAATTTCCAATGCTCTTTTTATGTTTTCCTGGCCTTTTACATCTGAAAAATCAAATTCAATGGTGTTTAAGCTGGAATAAAACTCATCCTTAATATTTATGATGGTTTTTTCCAATTCAAGGTCTCCATTGAAAAAATCTATTACTTCTTTAATGTTTTCAACTCCCAATACTTCCAGGTTGTCTACAACTGCTGCCTCACCTGCATTTTGTTTGGGAAGAATAATTCCTGTAAAACCTTCATTACGGGCATTAATGGCAATTGGCAAAACTCCTTTAATGGATTGCAATCCTCCATCCAGGGAAAGCTCCCCCATGATCATATATTTATGCACATTTTCTGCTTTTATTTGTTCTGAAGCTGCCAGAATACCAATTGCAAGGGTTAAATCATAAGCAGAACCTTCCTTTCTTATATCTGCCGGAGCCATATTTATGACAATGCTTCTTCCCGGGATTTTGTAGCCATTGTTTTTCAAAGCGGCATCAATTCTTTGCTGGCTTTCTTTTACTGCACTGTCAGGCAATCCCACCATTAAAAAATTTACTCCCTGCCCAATATTTACTTCTATTGTAATTGTTGTTGCATTTACCCCAAAAACGGCACTTCCATATGTTTTAACCAGCATTTTTTTTCGTATTTAAAAAAATATTTTCCAAAATGATTTACTCCTTTATAAAAATAACATATTAAAATCAATAAGTGAATTTTACTTAAATTTTAGATAATCAATTATGAAAAGAACCGAACAATCATTAAATTAGCCAACTTGAATGAATTTAAAACTGAAAATTTCATGAAAAAACTTTTACTAGCAGCCCTATTGTTTACCTCATTTTCTTCCTTTGCTCAAAAGGACATTGAGGTTAATTGTTATCAGAAATATGCAAAAGTTTTTGAAGAAAGAGGTGCTGAAAATATTCCTGATGGATGGTATGAAGATGTTATTATTTCTATTCGCTATGGTAGCAATGCCGATTGTTATCTTGGGAAAGTAAATGTTGTTGAGGGAAGGGTAGTAGTAAAAGAAATGCAGATAAAATTTCAGGATGGTTCCTATGAGTTTGTCAAAAGAAATTACAAACATGATTTTCCTGTTTCAATTGTAGCAGGTATTTCTAAAACCCTTGTTACACTTGAAGATGAATTGATTAATATAATGTTTGTAAAGCATGTAAAGCCAAAGAAAAAAGCCTACGAAAGAGCACCCGAGCCTACGTTTGACTTTTAAATATGAACAAATTCCAATTAGCCCCCTGGCAAAAAAAAATTCATGAAATAATTTATGAAGCCGATACGCCTGCTGGTAAATTTTTTGATGTAGCACTGCTCATCCTGATTTTCATCAGTGTGCTTACCATTGTTCTTGAAAGCGTTGAGTCGGTTAGAATAAAATACGGTGAAATCCTTTTCGTAATTGAATGGTGCATTACTATAATTTTTACCATTGAATATTTTTTAAGACTGATAAGTGTTGGCAAGCCTTTTAATTATGTTTTCAGTTTTTTTGGCTTAGTTGATCTTGTAGCCTTTCTTCCTGTTTATATTGCAATAATTTGGGCTGAAACCCATTATCTTGGAGTTGTTAGAATTTTGCGAATGTTAAGAATATTCAGGATTTTTCAAACTCTCTAAGTATACTTGGGCATCAAAGGTATTGATGTTATCATTGAGGCAGAATAGAGCGAAGATTACTATTTTTTTTATAACAGTTTTTACAATAGTTACCATTATGGGGGCTTTGCTATACGTAATAGAAGGGCCTGAACATGGTTTTGTAAGCATACCTACAGGGATTTATTGGGCTATTATTACTCTTACTACAGTGGGATATGGTGATATAGTTCCAGTTACTCCAATTGGAAAATTGATAGCATCTGCAATTATGATAATGGGTTATTCTATTATTGCTGTTCCAACTGGCCTTGTATCTATGGGTATTGCAAATATTGACAAAAAAGAAATCAGTAGGCAAGCTTGTTGGCAATGTTCAAAGGAGGGACATGACATTGATGCAATGCATTGTAAATATTGTGGCGCAGTTTTAAATCCCCTGGATGATAATAAATTCTAAGAAAGAGGTGATTTAATAAGTACTTTTTTTTCTTTCCTTCGCGTAAATTCAGCTTTGCCACTATCTAAAAAAGCAATGTATTTTTCGATATCCGTGTCATATGCAGTAGGCTCATTTAATAATTGTTCATTGTTATCAAGAAGAACATAAAGTGGCTGAGAGTTGGTTTTAAAACGGGTAGTTTGTAAATCACTCCATTTATTGCCAATAGTTTTTATTTTCTTACCGGTAACAGGTGAAATATAAATTTCTTCCTGGGGGAGTTTAGTTTTATCATCCACGTAAAGGGATACCAAAACATAATCATTTTTGAGTCTTGTTAAAACCCTTGGATCGACCCAAACCTGTTCCTCCATTTTGCGGCAGTTAACGCAGGACCATCCAGTAAAATCAACCATAAGCGGTTTGCCCTGGCTTTGGGCATATGCAAGGGCCAAATCATAATCCTTAAAACAAGGAAGGTTTAAAGGGCATTTGCTTTTGTCGATACCTTCAACAATAGCCTGGTTTTCATCCTGGGAAGAAGATGAACCATTAATATTCCAGCCCTCGGAGTAAAAGGAGGGAGGAGGAAAACCACTGATTATTTTTAATGGAGCTCCCCACATTCCCGGAATCAGATAAACTACAAAGGAAAAAGTGAGTATAGACAAAAATAAACGGGGAATGCTTACATGTTTTATATCACTATCGTGTGAAAACTTAATTTTTCCTAAAAGATAGAAACCAAGTACAATGAAAATAATTATCCACAAAGCAATGAAAACTTCACGTGTTATAATTCCCCAATGCGAAACCATATCTGCATTAGAAAGGAATTTAATGGCAAGGGCTAACTCCAATAAACCCAGTACAACTTTAACGGAATTCAGCCAGCCTCCCGATTTTGGTAATGAATTAAGCCATCCTGGAAAAGCTGCAAAAAGTCCGAATGGAAGTGCAAGTGCAGTTGAAAAGCCAGCCATTCCAACCAATGGCCCAAGATTATTGCCTCCTACAGATGCCTCAACCAAAAGGGTTCCAATTATTGGGCCAGTACAGGAAAACGAAACCAGGGAAAGAGTAAATGCCATGAAGAATATTCCAATAAAGCCACCCCTGTCTGATGCAGAGTCGGCTTTGTTTATCCAGGAAGCTGGCAGGGTAATTTCAAATGCGCCCAGAAAAGAAATTGCAAATACAATAAAAATCACAAAAAACAGTAAATTCATCCAAACATTACTGGCAAAGGAATTCATTGCATCAGGGCCTAGAATCTTAGTTATAATAAATCCTAAGGCTACATAAATAACAATAATGGAGGCTCCATAAATTAATGCATTACCAATTCCCTGCATCCTTGTTTTACTTTTTTTAGTAAAAAAACTTACGGTAAGTGGTATCATAGGGAAAACACAAGGTGTTAAAAGCGCGAGAAAACCCCCAAGGAAACCTGCAATAAAGATTCCCCAAAAGGATTTTGCCCCTAAAGTATTTGGCTGGGTTCCCAGGTCTGAATTTTTTATTGTTGGTAAGGGATCTTTTCCTTGTTCAATTTCAACCACCTGAATTGTATCCACTTTAACCTGAGGTTCAACATCAGCAACTTCTGAATTGTTAGCTAGAGTAAAGCCATCTACAGCAAAACTAAATTCAATTTCTTCTGGAGGAAGACATTTTTCATTATCACATACCATAAATTCAAGCACTCCCGATATTTTGAATTTTTCAGTTGAAATTGCTTTTATCTTTTGAGTAAATACTGCTTTGTTCTTGAAATATTTTAATTCAATTCCAAAATTAGAATCAAATTCATTAATGGACTTCCCCTCTAATACTTTGCCATTAAGTTTAAATGAGGGAGATTTTTCAATATGAAAGGATGTAGGAATTGGTCCGTCTTCATATTCCTGTTGAGAGTAGAGATGCCAACCGTGATTAATTGTTGCAGTGAAAATTAATTCTCTTTCTGATTCATTTATGTTTTTAACAGAAAAGTCCCATTTTACGGGAGCATACATTTGGGCTGAAGCAAATTTTGCAGTAAAAAGGATTGAAATAAAAACGAATAAATTAATTAAGTATCTTCTCCTCATTGTGTTTTAATCTTTTTTTAGGCCAAAAATAACAAATTCTAACCAGTAAAAAACCCAAAAATGTGCATTAATATTGCATTGCCATTGTTTATTAAATACTAATTTCCTCCCCTGGCTTAAGATTGAACCTTTTTCTAAAATAATGTGTAAGAATATAAAAAACAGGAGTGTCCAACAAGGCCACCAAAACTTTAAATAAAAAACCATTAATAAGTAAATCAGTAAATTTTTCCCAGGCAATTACCTTTGCAAAGGATAAAAGAAGCAGAACTGTTGCAGTGTCCACCAATTGGGAAACAATTGTAGAGCCGTTATTTCTTAACCACAGATGTTTTCCTTTTGTAAGCTTTTTCCAGAAATGAAAAAGCCTTATATCGATAAGTTGTGCAAGCAAATAGGCCATCATGGATGATCCTACTGCAATTATAGTTAAACCAAAAACCTTACTGAATTCAACATTGTTTAATGGAGACCATGCAACTGCATCTGCTTCATTGGCAATGTACACCACCAGAAGTACGAATAAACTGGAAAACAAACCAGCAATAACAACTTCATTTGCTTTTTTTCTTCCATAAATTTCTGATATAAGATCTGTAATTAAAAAAGTGATGGGATAAGGCAGGATTCCTACTGATAATTGAAAATCATAAATTCCAAAAGGATTCCAGGAGAAAAATTTTTGAAATATTAAGTTGCTTAGTATAAGTGAGGCGATAAAAACACCAGATAATATAAGATACATTCGGTTGGCAAATACCGTATTGTTTTGGCTGAATGTGATTGTTTGCATTTTTTAACAACGTGAAAATTAATAAAAACAGAAAAGGCAATGTTACTTAAACATTGCCTTTTCTGTTTTTATTTGAAATTTTTTTAATAGATGTTTATCTGGTGAATTCTATGAATAGGAATAAAAACTCCACCTTTTAAAATTATATTTTTTTCGGTGGTTGCCCAAATGGTTGTTTCAACCTTTTTAATACCTTCCTTATCTTCAAAAATAATTTTTATTTTTCCCCTTTCTGCGTTTCCAAGCTTGGTTGCTCGTTCCAAATCGCTCCTTCTTATTTTAATATCATCGCCAGAGCTTAAAACCTCTTTGGCAGGGAAAAGCAGGTTTGAAATATCTTCTTTTTGAACCAATACGGGTGAATTTGTAACGTTTTCCATAAGCCAGGGGGGTGTTTAATTATTAATCAATTTAAATACTTTAACGGGGGATTTCTATTTCAGTTACACAAGAATTAATGCTATTTGCAGAACAGTTGTTATTAGTGAGTTTTTTTTACTTCTGCTTGATATACCTGTTCTGTTTCTTTTGAAATTTTAAACCTATTGTCAAGTCTGTGGCCTATAATCCAAGCAATGTCATTTCCTGATTGCAATACATAAACCTGTTCTTTATCAATTACTGATATTTTCAAATCAATTAAAAAATCACTGATTTTTTTATACCCAGTCATCCCCAAAGGTATAAATTTATCTCCAAGTTTCCATTTTCTTATTTGCAATGGAAACTCAATTTTAGCCAAATCAAGAAAGGCAATTTCAGGTTTAGCAATGATTTTGAAAGCATCGTTTTTTTTAATTTTTATAAATTCAATATTAAAAGGGGAATCAATCTTTTGTGTATGCTCCTCAATTAAAGTTGCTTCAACTGGTTTTATCTGAGGAATTGGGGAAATAATTAGAAATTCCCTATCCTTTACAATACGGTGGCTGGAGGAAAAAAATTGTTTGCCAGAAATTGAATCGAAAGCAGAAATTATTTCATTTACTGATTCTATATTAAAATTAAATGGGGATAGAAATTCATACAACCAGGTTTGTAGGGGATCTAATTTTTTCAATTCATCAATAGCTAAAGAATAGGAAGCATCAGTGGCTGATTTAAATAGCAGTTTTCTTTTTTTTTCTTCAATAGCCTGCATGAAAATTTGATTGGCCTGTTTTAACCTGTAAATTTCATCCTTTACGGTTTTTGTTATAGAAGGATTTATTTGCTTCATAAGGGGAATCAGGTTATGCCTAACTTTATTTCTAATGTATTTTGAAGATGAATTGCTGCTATCCTCTCTGTAAATTAAATTTCCTGAATGTATGAATTGTTCAATTTCATTTCTTGAAGCAAACAATAAGGGCCTTACCAAATATCCTCTTTTGGGATTAATTCCTGCAAGTCCTGCAAGTCCTGTTCCCCTTAATAAATTAATGAAAAATGTTTCCACATCATCATCACTATGATGGGCAACTGCAACATGTGAATATTTATGTTCCATCCTTATTTTTTCAAACCAATCATAGCGTAACTTGCGTGCTGCCATTTGGGTTGATACTTTAGAAGATGCTGCTACTTTAGACGTTTGGAACTGGATGCAAAAAAAAGGCACATTGTATTTCAATGCAAGTTGTTTTACAAATTTCTCATCTTCTGCAGATTCTTCAGCCCTTAATTGAAAATTGCAGTGGGCAATTCCAAAATCAAATCCGGCAATGAAGAAAAGCTCACACATTGCAACAGAATCCATGCCTCCGCTTACACCGAGCAAAATTTTATCCTTTTTTGAAAAAAGCTTATGTTGATGAATATAATTTATGAATTTTTCCTTCATTAATTTCTTTAAAAAGATACTAATTTACTGATAATACAATAAACGAGATAAATAATTTATTATTAGATAAAACAATTGCCCTTTTGGATGAAAAATTAGTTCAGGCTTTATATTTTTTTAAACTTTTTCTGTATAATTTAAGGCCATAAAAATTGCTTTTGCCTTTAACATGCATTCTTCATATTCTTTCTCTGCATCTGCATGAATTGTTATTGCACCACCAATCATAAACGAAAGGTATTTGTTAAGTGAATTATACAATATGCTTCTGATTACTACATTAAAATCAAAATCGCCATCGGGTGTAATATAACCAACGGATCCTGAGAACAGCCCTCTTTTTGTTGTTTCAAATTCCTCAATTATTTCCATTGCTCTTACTTTTGGCGCACCAGTCATTGAGCCCATTGGAAATGTGGTTTTAAGAACTTCTGTAAATCCTAACCCAGGTTTTAATTCTGAACTTATTGTAGAAATCATTTGATGAACCTGGCTGAAAGATTTTATTTTGAACAATTCCTCCACATTTACACTTCCCCTTGATGCAGTGCGGGAAAGGTCGTTTCTTACAAGATCAACAATCATAACGTTTTCACTTTTCTCTTTTTGACTTTCCCTTAACTCTTTTATCAGGATTAGATCCTCTGTTGGATCAACTCCTCTTCTAATTGTTCCCTTTATTGGTTGAGATATAATTTTATTTCCGATCTTTCTCAAATACCTTTCAGGGCTTGCACATAGCAGGAATTTATTATTGTGGTGAAGGTAGCAGGAGAAAGGCATGGGTGATATTTCATTTAACCTAAAGTAGAAATCAGCAGGCTGGAAATTTGTATTCTTAGAATAAAATTCCTGGCAAAAATTCATTTCATAAATATCTCCCTTTTGTATATGGGTTTTAATTCCTTTTATTTTTTCAATATATTCCTGTTTGCTTATTTTTTGCGTAATTTTTTGTATTGGTAAAAGTTTTAATTGCTGGGGTTTTTGGTGTTCTTTCTTTAATAAATTAATGAGCACAGTTACCTGTGCATTATTATCTTTATTGTCATGAAATTGAATGAGAATTTCCCCCTCTTTTACCAGCATTAAAAATCTTGGCCTGAAAAAATAGATGTCAGGAAAATCAAGAAAATCAGGGTTGTTGGAATTTAAGTGCTCCAGCCTGTTTTTTAACTCATAGCTTAAGTAACCAAACAGCCAGTCTTTTTTTTGATTGTGATAATTCTGAAGTCCCTCAAAAATATCGCCTGATGTTTGTGTGAAATCATCAATTGTATCAGCAGCAATAACTTGGTCATATTGCTCAGGCCAATCATTGCTGTTTAATACCAAATATGTTTTTCCTTGAAAATGCTTTTCTAAAGCAGTGAGATAACCTTCTTTTACAGGAAGAGTAATTACTTTGCGTTTCATTTTTTTCGGATAATCATCAATCCATCTCTAATGGGGAACAAAACATTTTCAACGCGTGTATCTTTAATAATGGCTTTATTAAACTCCATAAGTGCTTTTGTGTCCTTATCCATTTTTTCAGAAGGATCAATAACCTTCCCGCTCCATAAAACATTGTCAGCAATCAAAAAACCTCCTGGCTTTACTTTATCGAAAACCAGGTTGAAATAATTAAGGTAATTTTCTTTATCTGCATCAATGAAAACCAAATCGAAAGTAATATTTAAGGTTGGAATTACATCAAGTGCATTTCCAATAATATATTGAGTTTTGTTCTCCACACCAGCTTCATGTAAGTATCTTCTTACCATGGCTTCAAGTTCCTCATTTATATCAATAGTATAAATTCTTCCTCCTTCTTTTAAACCCTCAGAAAGACAAATTGCAGAATAACCTGTATAGGTTCCAATTTCAAGAATGTTCATAGGATTTATCATCCTGCTGAACATACTAAGTGCCCTTCCCTGAAGATGACCCGAAAGCATTCTTGGGATCAGTATTTTTGCGTTTGTTTCTCTGTTGAGTTTTACTAAAATTTCTGGTTCAGCACTGGTATGTTCCAATACATATTCTTCTAATTTTGGGTCTAAAAATTCCATAATTATTTAGCTAAATATGTGAGACTGCTGAATTCTTTTTCATTGAAAATTTCATTTGCAACGCTATGCAACTCTTCAGCAGAAATATTTTCTATTTTGGAAAAAATATCCTTCAGTGTTTCCACTTTTCCTGTATAAAGCAAGCTTTTGCCAATTGCCAGCATTAATCCGGCTTTGTTTTCCTGGGCCATGGCTATTTGTCCAATCAACTGTTTTTTTCCATAATGCAATTGCAGGGTTCCTAATTTTTTTTCACTGAATTTGTAAAGTTCCTTTTTTACCAAGTTTATCGTTTTATCTAAAAATTGATTGTCTGTTCCAAGGTAAACACTAAATAAGCCGGTATCAGAATAGGCTGAATAATTTGATTCAAGATTATAGGTGTATCCATACTTTTCTCTGATTGCAAGATTAAGCCTTGAATTCATTGCCGGGCCACCAAGCATATTGTTAAGCAGAACCAAAGGTATTTTCTTTTTATTCTTTCTTGAATAGGCAACATTGCCTAAAGTGAAATGAGCTTGAAATGTTGTTTTTTTCTGTACCTGAACATTGGGTTTGTAGCCTTTGAATATTTTTCGCTGGTATAAATTCTCCTTTTCTTTAATATCTGCTAAGTATTTTCCTGCTAATTTCTCTACATAACTTGCCTTGAAATTACCAACAACACTAAAAACAATTCTATGGGGAGTATAATGTTTTGCAATAAAACTCAATACGTCCTCCCTTGTAAAATTTCTAACGCTTTTGATTGTTCCCAATATATTTCTACCCAATGGATGTCCCCTGAAAATTTGATCCTCGAAATCATCAAAAATTTGTTCAGAAGGACTGTCAAGGTAGGAGTTGATTTCATCTATTATTACATCTTTTTCTCTTTCAATTTCCTTTTCAGGAAAAACCGAATCAAAGGTTATATCTTTTAAAAGCTCAAAAGCTCTTTCAAAATGCTCTGTTAAAAAGGAGGCAAATATGCATGTTGATTCCTTGGTTGTATAAGCATTAATTTCTCCTCCCACAGCATCAAGCCGGTTTAATATGTGAAATGCTTTGCGCTTTTTTGTGCCTTTAAAAAGAACATGTTCAATATAGTGGGCAAGGCCCTGTTGGTGATCATCTTCATCCCTTGAACCTACATCAATCAGGAAGCCGCAATGAGCAACAGTAGCATCTGGTGTTTCCTTATGCACTATTCTAATGCCATTGGAAAGAGTAAAAATGTTAATGTCTTTCAAATTGTTTTTTTTTGCAAAGGTAATAATTCAGTCATGAACTATTAATGTAAAAATCTTCCTTTTCAAAAACTATTTATAGCATTAAATCTATCCCCAAATTGTTCTTAAAGTTTTTTAATTTAAAGATTTTTTGTATTTATTTATTGGAGTATTTTGGGTTATGTTTAACCAATTGGTTTTTAATTGGAAACAATTTAAAAGGAATTAATTAACCAAATAAGAAAATTTTTATACATTTTTTGAGAATATTAGCTGATTATTTAGAGATAAATTCTGATTAAATACAATTTGAGAATAATAGAAATCTTCCTATTAGTGTCTCCTTTGTTTTGTTTCAGAGGATGCCTACTGTAACATTTAGAGGATTTCAACGTTCGAATGTTTATAAATACTTGATTTCTATTAATTAATGCCTAGCTATTCTTTGCAATTTTATAACATGAAAAATCTAAATCTAAATCTAAATCTATTACTGCTTTGCTTTTCGATTTTACCTTTGCAGCTTTTTTCACAGGGTAAGTTTTCAAAAGATGAACAGGAAAAATTATCAAGAGCCGAATATTTGTTTGAGGAAAATAATTTCATCTCAGCATTACCCTTGTATCTTGATTTTGAGAAAAAGTATAAATCTGAAATATTTTTTAAATATAAAATAGGAATATGTTATCTAAATAAACCAGATGAAGTTGAAAAAGCAATTCCTTATCTTGAGCAATGCCATTCCCTTGAACCATCTTTAAAAGATGTTTCTCTATATCTTGGATTAGCATATTTAAAGGATTATAAATTTGATATGGCATTAGAGTTATTCAATCAATATGTTAAGCAAAAACCTTCTGCTGATATGATTGCACTAGTTAATAGGTATATTTCTAATGCTGAGAACGGTAAAACAATAGTTTCAAACCAGGTTAAATCTCTTGTTGAAAATATTGGAGATCCAATCAATACTGAGCATTCTGAATATGTTCCTTTAATTTCTACCGATGGATCTGTTTTGATTTTCACCTATAGGGGCAATAGGAGTAAGGGAGGATTACAGAATAAATCATTTAAATCTGATCCTGATGGAATTTATTACGAAGATATTTTTATTTCATACAGGTTAGGAGAAGAATGGCTTACCCCTGAGGGCATTGGAGATAATATAAATTCCAATCAGCATGATGCTGCAATTGCCCTTTCAGCCGATGGTCAAAAAATGTTTATTTATAAAAGCAGTGCCAAAATAAAGGGCGATATTTATATAAGTTATCTTAAGGGCGATGAATGGTCAGTACCTGAACCAATGGGGGAGAATATAAATTCTAAATCATGGGAAGGTAGTTGTAGTTTGTCGAGTGACGAAAATATTTTGTATTTTTCTAGTGAACGTCCTGGAGGATTTGGAGGAAGAGATATATACCGTTCACATAAAATGCCCAATGGTGAATGGGGAAAAGCAGAAAATCTCGGCCCCGCAATAAATACAAAGTTGAATGATGATGCACCGTTTATTCACCCAGATGGGATTACCTTGTTTTTTAGCTCCCAGGGGCACACAAGTATTGGAGGTTATGATATTTTTTCTTCCGTATTATTGAATGAAAAGTGGTCTGTACCTGAAAATCTTGGTTATCCGATCAATACAACGGGTGATGATATTTATTATGTAATTACTGCAAGCGGAGAGAAAGGGTTTTATTCTTCTTCAAAGGCAAATGGAAAGGGTTTGCAGGATATTTATTCGGTTACTCCAGCTTTTCCTGGTGTTAAACCGGTTTTGGCCCTCGTTTTGGGCGCTATTACTGCGGATGGAGAACCTGTTGAGGCTAAAATATTTGTAACCGATGTAGAAAAGGGAGAACTTATTAGTGAATTTAATTCAAATGCAGTGAGTGGTAAATACATACTCGCACTTACCCCAGGAAAAAACTATAAATTGGCCTTTGAAGTAGAAGGATATGAACAACAAATAGAATATATAGATATAAAGTCTTTAGATACTTATGTACAAGTTGCAAAGGACCTGCACTTTTATAAGGATGAATCGGAGAAACTATCCTCCGCGATACAACCAGAACCTATTCAAAACATGATTCGTCAAGAACTTGAGAAGGTTAAACAGGATAATACAAAGGAAAATTATGAAGCTAAAGTATACAATCAAATTTTAAAAGAACATGGAGACGAAAAAGTAGAGGATGTTAATTTTTATATTACCCTTCCTCCCGAAACAAGCCAAAAACAATTAAATAATGTAAATTCAATTGCCTCTGTTGAAAAAACAGTTAGCCCTGAAGGTGTTCAGGTATTAAAGGCAGGTCCTTATAAAACTTTCCTTGAGGCAGAAATTGCCAGGCATCAATTAAAAAAAGCGGATGAATCTTTTTCAAAAACAATTGTAACTGTTAATGATAAAGGGAATGAAAAAACAGTGAAAGAGTTTTATCCGGAAATGTATACCAAAACCTATGATAAGCCTCTTACAGCTGATGTTGATTTTCAGGAGCAAAAAACAGGAGGAGATAACGCAGTAAAGGTTAATAACAAAACAAATGAATTAATTAGTGACAATGCCAATTACAAAAACCTTGTTGTTGACCTTGGTAATGTTAGTATGGAAGGTTTGTCCTTTAAACTTGAGCTAGGATCATTTGAAAACCCTGATGACTTTACATTGCAGCATCTTGAAAAATATGGAAAAATAGAAAAAAAATTATATGATGATGGTAAAACCCGTTATAGTATGGGGCCTTTCACTACCCTGGCTGAAGCAGAGGAATTTAGGCAAATGATTGTTAAAAAAGAACCCCAAACAAGTGATGCTTTTGTTACAGTTTTCTATTTTGGCCAAAGAAAAAAAGTGGAAGAATTTTTCAATCAGCCTTGTGATCCTGTTATTGCCTTTGAATTTCTGAAGGAATTTATTGGAAAAGACCTTAATGATGAAAAAATATACAATGAATTTATAAAAAAATGTGGAAAGTATACTTGTGATGGCCTTGTGTTTAGGGTGCAAATTGGAGCATACAGGCATCCAAAAAATTTCAAATATAAGAATTTGGACGAATTTGGATCTGCTGATATCACAGATTATCCTGATGGAATAACAAGATTTACGATGAAAGAATTTAATTCTATTTCCGATGCTGAAATATTCAGGAAAAAGGTAATTAAAAAGGGGACAAAAGATGCCTTTATTACTGCCTTTCATAATGGGGAACGTAAATTATTAGATGAAGTAATTCTAAACAATTTTTTCCTAAGAAGAGAACTTTAATTTTCAGTTTGGATTAGAAATTGCAGAAAAATAGTGTTTTACCACAATTGCAATTGCTCTTAATTTCCAAATGGAGAATGAAATTGGAAAAGAAGGGGAGTTTATTTTATAAAAGTAATTGGATATTATATTTATTCCTGTTTTTCCCTACTTTTTAAAATCATAGGTTATTCCTAATTTTATTAACAAGCTAAAGTCGCTTTCTGGCCTTAAAGGGAAATTATTGATATAATCCTGGCCATTTATTGTGTAATAAGTTCCAACGCCAAAACTTGTATCTAAATAGAATTGTTCATGCATATTTTTTCGCAATCCGAAACCCAGGTAATTTTCAATTGTATTTTGTTTTGGAGCTGTTCCATTAATATTGGTATTTGGTCCTGAGCTGCTGGGTTTTAAGTCAGCACTTAAATGGTACATTAGGTTTATATGATAATAGATGTTCATTTTGCTTAAATTTGAAGCAAGGTCATGTTGAAAATAACCCTGGATACCAGAAAGATTAAATCTTTCCCTTTGAATATTGGGGCCAAGCGCGATTAAGTTTTTTCTAAATGTATAATAAATACTTGGGTTCAAATTTAAACCCAATGCACTTCCAGTATAAGCTCCCGCTATATTTATTCCATAATTAGTATTAAATTGGGTGGATCTAAGCGTATCAACCTGGTTTTTTATTGGTGCTTCAGATACTGTTGCCTGAGCCATTGTTGGTAAAATTAGAACAGAAAAGTATGATGTAAACAGAATTGCGATATAAAGAAAGAAGTTAAAGTTTTTCATAATTAATTTGTAGTTTAACTTTACAATCCAAAAGATGAGCCAGTGTTTTTTAGCTTTTGATGTTTTTTAAGATGTGAATTATTTTCTTCATAATGAGAACTTTTAAGATTAAAAACAGCAATAATTAGAATTTAAACTTTGAGTAATTCAATAGTTTTACAAAAAATATATTTTGTTTACTTATGGGGAAAAGTGCATTCATAGTTCTTTATTTTGCTCTTGCAATATTCAGTAAGGTTCCCCTGCTTGCCCAAGAAATCATGGTTGAGAATGAATCGCCAGAAATTATAATTTCAAAAGGATTAACGTTTTTGAGTGAATCCCAACAGAAAGAAACAATTGGTTTTAATTATTTTAAAGGCGAGTGGGGTAGTTATATTAAAAACACGAATTATTTTCCCCTGTTCATAAAAAAGGGAAAATCAGCTTATGATTCCAATTGTTTCACAACCACTTCGGTTCATAATCTGTTAGCCGAAATTTATCTTAATTATCCCAATTTTGAGATAATCCCAAGCATGCTGGAACCTGCAATGGAAAACATTCTATTGTATCAAAGCAATAGTACTTTTAATTTTTGGCATAATCTACCAAGTGTGAACCCTATTCAAAGAAGTAAACATGTTGAAAACAATCAGAAATACATGCAACACAGGCCCAATAATTTTATTTTTAAATCAAAATTTATGAATAAATGCGCCAATATATGCAACGATGCGGATGATACGGCTTTGGGGTTTATGGCTTTAAAATTAAATAATCAAGTCAAAAATAAATTAATGCTTGACTCTGCATTCCTTGTCCCGGATTCAATTGGCCATTATTTTTCCAGATACCGAAATTTAAAAAGAAAAAAAACACATTATTATAACTTCTTTTTCGGAAAGAAAAAATACCTTAAGGGAACTTTTTGTACGTGGTTTGGTGAAGAAACACCTTTCACAGGAATTAGTTTTCTGCCCTTTTCAAGCAGGCAAAATCAATATATTCCTTATAATTCAAATGAAGTTGATTGTATAGTAAATGCGAATATACTTTTAGCTTTAAGCCACTTTGGTGAACTAAATACTCCAGGAGTAAAAGAAGCTGTAATTATGCTCAAAAACAACCTGCTAACAAGCAATTGCAATTACTGTGGCATTTATTACCCTTCAGAATTTACGCTTCATTACATCATTTCTCAACTTATTGCCCAAGGCATGACGGATTTTGAGGACTACATTCCTGTAATGGTTGATCGATTAACAAAAAATCAACGTGATGATGGAACATGGAGAACAAAAATTAAAGGAAATGAACTACAAGTTACATTGTATGCATTAATTGCACTATTAAACATTGACCAGGTAGAAAAACACAATACGCTGCCTTTCATAGAAAAATCGATGAACTTCATACTTAATCAAGCAATTGAAAATGAAAATCAGGTTCATTGGCCCGGAGGGGTGTTTTTTTCAGGAGGAACCGTAATAAGGGATTCCTTTTTATGGCGATCCGATGCGGTAACTACAGCCCTAGCCCTTACTGCAATATTAAAATACAATGAATTGAAAACGAAGAGGGAAGTTAAACAATAAAGGGAAATTTATTTCATCACTATCCAGTTTATAATTTTATTGAAAAATGAATCGGGCATTATTTTTCGGAAAAAGAGCATCAATCCGGCTCCTGTACCTGCCGAATAGCGTAATTTATTTGAATTGGAAATAGCTGCACTGTAAATTACTTTTGCTACCTGCGCAGGAGTTCCTCCCTGGTCTACAAAGCTTTGCATGTTTTTTATTGCTTTTTGATGATTCATTTCATAAACAGAAGATTTGCCTTCCGTTGAAAAATCCATTGAACGGGAATAAAATTCTGTTTTAATTGGTCCAGGTTCAATTACTTTTACTTTAATGTTGTAGGACAAAAGCTCATGTTGCAGAGATTCAGAAAATCCTTCAACGGCCCATTTTGTTGAATGATATAAACTGTAAAAAGGAAAAGTTAATCTTCCTCCAACTGAAGCAACATTTATAATCGTTCCACTTCTCTTTGTTCTAAAATGAGGAAGTATAGCGCGACAAACATCGAAAAGTCCAATTACATTGGTTTGAAATTGCCTTTGAATTTGTTCTTTTGATGCATCCTCAAAAGGGCCGGTAAGGGCATAACCTGCATTATTTACAAGAACATCAATTCTTCCAAAATGTGCAAGCCCCAATTCAATGGATTGTTTAATGCTTAAAGAATCGCATACATCTAATCTTGCAATTATAAGGCTGTCCGAATTAATCAACTCTGTTTCATTTTCTGGAGAACGCATACTGGCAACAACATTCCATCCATTTTTCAGAAAATAAACTGCTGTGGCTTTTCCTATACCTGCGGAGCTTCCGGTAATAAACACTGTTTTTTTCATATGTAATAATTTTTTTAATTTTTAAAAATTAGAAAGAATACGCCATATTATATTCATTCCTGTTTGTTACTTCGTGCATTGGGTAAAACAGAAAGAGCTGTTGGATGAGAACAGCTCTTTTAAACAATTTAATTTGTTGTTTTTGGTGTTTTAATCATAGAAAAGCAAAAACTTTAAATGTGCAACCTTAAATTAAAAACAATATTTATTTTCTGAAATTAATTTTGCTGCAACCCTTCTTCTTGACTCTTTTGTATTAAATGGAGCAGATTTTGTGAACCTTTTGAGTCCCATAAGCATCATGCGCTGTTCGTCTCCTTCCGCAAAAGAATTTATGGCTTCTTTTCCTGCAGCGTTAATCCTATCCGAAGCATCACTTATAAATACCCGCATCATATCAAGTTGATTTACGCAAGCCTCTTCCCCTCGCAGTGAGGTGAGCTTTTCAACCCTAAGCAATATACTCTCCGCCAGGTAGGTGTCTATTAACATATCAGCAATATTCATGAGTATTTCCTGCTCTTTTGACAATTCCGCCATAAGTTTTTGAACAGATGCGCCAGCAACCATTAAAACAGCTTTTTTGAAATTCTCCACTGCTTTTTTCTCGGTACCAAACAATGTCATGTCTTCTTTTCCGAAATCAGGTATTGCAAGGAGTTCGCCTGCAACTTTTTGAGCAGGTCCCATCAAATCCAGTTCGCCTTTCATGGCTCTTTTTAGCATCATGTCAACTGTAAGCAACCTGTTTATTTCATTGGTGCCTTCGAATATTCTGTTTATTCGGGCATCACGATACGCTCTGTCCATTGGTGCTTCTGCAGAGTAGCCCATGCCACCATATATTTGTACGCCCTCATCAACTACATAATCCAATACTTCGGAACCTACAACTTTTAATATAGCTGCTTCAATGGCAAACTGCTCTACACCTTTAAGTATGGCTCTTTCTTTTTCCATTCCCTTTTCCATCAAATCATTTATGGCCTCTTCCGTATTGTGACTTGCCCTATATAAAGCAGACTCACAAGCATAGATTTTGATTGCTTGTTCTGCAATTTTTCTTCTTATTGCTCCATACTTTGCAATGGGTCTCCCAAACTGTTGTCTTTCATTAGCATATTGAACGGATAAAGTACTTACCTTTTTAGATGCTCCAAGTGCTGCACCTGCAAGTTTCATTCTTCCAATGTTTAATATGTTTACAGCTATTTTAAACCCGTTTTCCCTATCAGATAATAGGTTTTCTACAGGCACTTTGCAATCATTAAAAAACACCTGCCTGGTAGAACTTCCCTTAATACCCATTTTGTGTTCTTCGGGATTTAAAGAAATACCACCAAAGCTTTTTTCTACTATAAATGCACTTAAATTCTTATCGTCATCAATTTTGGCAAAAACAGTGAAAACATCGGCAAAACCTCCGTTAGTTATCCACATTTTCTGGCCGTTTAAAACATAATGTTTTCCATCCGCTGTTAATGTAGCTCTTGTTTTTCCTGAATTGGCATCGGAGCCAGCACCGGGTTCTGTTAAACAATAACAAGCCTTCCATTCTCCTGAAGCTAGTTTTGGAATATATTTTGATTTTTGTTCAGAATTTCCATAATAAAGAATAGGCAATGTTCCAATCCCTGTATGTGCTGAAAGAGCAACAGCAAAGGAATGTCCAGCTCCGGTAACTTCTGTAGCAAGCATAGAGGTGGTAAAATCTTTTCCAAAACCACCATATTCCTCAGGAACAGAAATTCCAAGCAAACCAAGAGCACCTGCTTTATCTAAAAGAGAAGGCATCAATCCTTCCTCCATGCTATCAATCCTGTCAAGATTAGGAAATACTTCCTGGTCAAGAAAGTCCTCGCAGGTTTGAGCTATCATTAATTGTTCTTCATTCCATTGTTCTGGAATAAATATTGAATCAGCATCAGTTTGGTGGATCAAAAACTCTCCCCCTTTTATTGTTTTTTTACCTGTAGTTTCCATGAGTTTAAAGTGTTGTATTGTTTTAATTCAGTTAGTTTAGAAGTTCGAAAACCCCAGCAGCACCTTGTCCAGTTCCAACACACAT
Source organism: Bacteroidota bacterium (assembly GCA_013696965.1). Taxonomy (NCBI): domain Bacteria; kingdom Pseudomonadati; phylum Bacteroidota; species Bacteroidota bacterium. Next base: position 75,665 of record JACCXN010000044.1, read on the forward strand.
GGAAACAAGGCCATATTTTTTTTGTCTTTTTCGTAATTCATTGAATATTTGAACGGATAGTTTTGTACCCGTACAACCTAGTGGATGGCCAAGTGCAATTGCTCCACCGTTCACATTTACTAAATCAGGGTTTAAATTCAAATCTCTGATAATTGCAAGAGACTGAGAGGCAAAGGCTTCATTAAGTTCTATTAGGTCGATATCACTTTGCTTTAGATTAGCTCTTTTTAAGGCCTGTGGAATTGCTGCAATTGGTCCAATTCCCATTATCCTGGGGTCAACGCCTGCAACTGCATAGGAAACAAGTCGGGCAATTGGTTTTAAACCCAATTCATTTACCATTTTTTCAGACATAACCATTACAAATGCTGCTCCATCTGAAGTTTGGGAGGAATTACCAGCAGTTACACTTCCAGTGGCAGAAAAAACAGGTTTCAAACTGTTTAATGCCTCAACTGAAGTTCCAGCCCTAGGCCCTTCATCTGTGTCAACTGTATATTCTCTTGTTTGTTTTTTTTCGTTTTCATCCAGGTAATTTTCAATAACTTTTACCGGTACAATTTCATCCTTAAACCTTCCTTCTCCAATTGCTTTTAACGCTTTCATATGGGAATTATAGGAGAATTCGTCCTGATCCTGTCGTGAAATTTTAAAATCATCAGCAACGGCTTCTGCTGTAAGTCCCATTCCCCAATACCACTCAGGATGGTTTTTGGCAATGGCCGGGTTTGGCACAATCCTCCAACCGCCAAAAGGGATAGGTGACATCGTTTCAACTCCTCCTGCAATAATACAATCCGCCATTCCAGAGCGGATTTTTGCAGATGCAATTGCAATTGTTTCCAACCCGGAGGAACAATACCGATTCACAGTCATTCCCGGAACCTTGTTGGTATCAAGGCTCATTAAAGAAATCATTCTTCCTACATTAAGACCTTGCTCAGCCTCTGGCGTGGCATTTCCTACAATTAAATCATCTATTCTTTCTTTTTCCAACTGTGGAAGTTGGTCCATAAGATGCCTTATTACTTTTACTGCAAGATCATCAGGTCTTGTTGAACGGAAAACTCCCCTGGGGGCTTTTCCTACTGCTGAACGATAACCTGCTACTATATATGCTTCCATTTTTTCTTGTATTTTTTTATTTACACTCTAGTTAAACGTTTAGTTTCTCAAGACCTTGCCACCAGTAATAATACTTTGCATTCTTTCCAGTGTTTTCCTTTCCGCACAAAGAGACACAAAAACTTCTCTTTCCATATCCAACAAGTATTGTTCAGAAACATCTGTAGCATTTGAGAGATCTCCCCCTGCCATTACATATCCTAATTTTTCGGATATTTTTTGGTCATGGTCTGAAATATAATTACCTGAACGCATTGAATTTGCACCTGCATAAACCAGTCCCAAGACTTGGTTTCCCAATACTTTGATGTCTTTTCTCTGAACTGGTCTTGTGTAACCATCTTCTACCATTTGCAAAGCGTGTGCTTTGGCCTCGGCCAATAATCTTGGCCTTGAAACCACAACTACGTCAGTACCTTCTCTTAAATAACCCAATTCAAAGGCTTCATGGGCAGAAGTTGAAACTTTTGCCTGACCAATTGTAAGAAAACGGTTTCTAAATTGATTGGTTTCCATATCACCGGGGTTTAATTCATCTGAAAGCCTTAAGGCAAACTCTTTAGTTCCTCCACCTCCTGGGATTAATCCAGCGCCAAATTCAACTAAGCCTATATAACTTTCTGCATGTGCCACAACCTTATCGGCATGCATGGATAATTCACAGCTTCCCCCAAGGGTTAAATTGTGTGGAGCAACCACAACAGGAATGTCAGAATAGCGTATGCGCATCATTGTTTGTTGAAAGGCTCTTACAGCGAAATCAATTTCATCGTAATCCTGCTCTATGGCCATCATAAATACCATTCCCAAATTAGCACCTGCTGAAAAATGTGCTCCTTCATTGGAAATCACAAGGGCTGAATACTCCTTTTCTGCAAGGTCAATAGCCTTATTTATTCCCTCCAGAACTTCACTTCCCATAGTATTCATTTTGGTATGGAATTCAAGGTTAATAACACCATTGCCAATGTCTATAATGGTAGTTCCTGAATTTTTCCAAATTGTTTTTGTGGGGCGAAGGGTATCAAGCATGATATATTCTTCTGTTCCCGGGATAATTAAGTAGGATGAAGAATTTTTATCGTAATATTTCTTTTGGCCCTCTTCAATTAAATAAAAAGAATTAAAGCCTTTATCGAGCATTTCATAAATCCATGCTGCAGGTTTACTTCCCGCTTTTTCCATTGCCAGCACAGTTTCTTTAACACCCAATGCATCCCAGGCTTCAAATGGGCCAAGCTCCCATCCAAATCCTGCATTTAGAGCAGAATCTATTTTGTAAAGTTCATCAGAAATTTCAGGAATACGATTAGAAACATATTGAAACAGTCCGTAAAAAGAGCTGCGGTAAAATTCTCCTGCCTTATCTTTACCTGAAATAAGAACTCTCATACGTGTTCTTAAATCTTCAATTGATTTAGTTGTTTCAAGTGTTGCAAATTTCACCTTTTGAGTAGGCCTGTATTCCATTGTTTTAAGGTCAAGAGCCAGGATTTCGCTTTTTCCTTCTTTACTTTTTACTTTTTTATAAAAACCTTGCCTGGTTTTATCACCAAACCATTTATTCTCTACCATTTTATTGATAAAAGAAGTAGGGGTAAATAATTCAAGGGCTTCATCCTGAGGACAATTTGCTTTAACACCATTGGCAACGTGCACAAGCGTATCAATTCCTACAACATCACAGGTTCTGAATGTAGCAGATTTAGGACGGCCAAGTACCGGGCCGGTTAATTTATCAACTTCCTCGACTGTTAAATCCATTTTTTCAACCAAATGAAATAAGGCCATAATGGAATAAACTCCTATACGATTGGCAATAAATGCAGGAGTATCCTTGCAGAGCACAGTGGTTTTTCCAAGATACAAATCTCCATAATGCATAAGAAAATCAGTCACTGCCTGATCCGTTTGAGGGGTAGGAATAATTTCAAGTAATTTTAAATATCTAGGGGGATTAAAAAAGTGAGTTCCACAAAAATGTTTTTTAAAATCATCGCTTCTTCCTTCAAGCATCATATGTATTGGAATTCCAGAGGTGTTACTTGTAATTAAGGTTCCGGGAGAGCGGAATTTTTCAACCTGATCAAATACTTTCTTTTTTATGTCAAGGTTTTCTATCACTACTTCAATAATCCAGTCACAATTTTTGATGTCTTTCATGTTGTCATCAAAGTTTCCCGTTGTAATTCTGTTTGCGAATGATTTTGTATAGATAGGGGATGGGTTTGATTTTAAGGCAAACTGAAGAGCTTCGTTTACAATTCTGTTTTTAACTTGTTTTTTCTCCAAGGTAAAACCTTTTGCTTTTTCAGCCTCAGAAAGTTCTCTTGGAACAATATCCATTAGCAAAACTTCTAAACCAATATTGGCGAAATGGCAAGCAATTCTTGAACCCATAACTCCTGAACCAAGCACTGCTACTTTTTTTATTGAACGTTTCATTTTATTCAAAATTTATTTAAATGTAAAAATGGCTTATCAAAATTAATTTTTTAAATTGTATTTCATCTGAAAATTACTAGTTTTTGACGTTTAAATTTAAACTTAATGTAATAATTTTATCCTTTGTTTGAAAAACAATATACTTTATCTAACCTTTAAAGTTTTTAAATTAATCAATATAGTTTTTTTCTGCAATTTTGTTTATTATTTCCATTACTTCAAAAAAAACATCAATCTTTTCTTTAGAAACTTCTTCACGTACTTTTTTATTAAAGTTTTTTACGGTTTTTTTTGAAATTTCTCTTTTTATCATTCCTTGCTCTGTTAGAAAAATCTTCACCGCTCTTTTATCTTTAATATCCTGTTTTTTAATTATGAGTTTTTTGTCTTCAAGTGTTTTAAGCATTCTAGTAAGGCTGGTTGATTCCATGCCAATAAGTGCAGCAATTTGAGTTGCTGTAGTACCTTCTGTTTTATCTATATTTAATAAAACATAACCTATTGAGGCGGAAAGTTCAAATGGAGAACCATTAGAATTATACATTCTGGCCACTGTGTACCATGATGTTTTAAGATTAAAACAGATGCTTTCTTTTTGCTTCATAGAAATTCAAAAGTAGTAAAATTTATTATGCGTGCATAATAAAACAGATTAAAATCAGATGTTTTTATTTTTTTTAATCGAAAGTAGTGAAATACACTTTTGCTGTGTAAAGACATTCGACTCCAATGTTGCTGAAAGCAACAAACGGTAGCCGGTAGTAAAATACTACAGGGTAATATAATTTTTAATTAGTTGAAAAAATCCTGTTTTGCAAAATCAAGAAGGATTAAAATTCCAATTGTCCAAAAAGAATATGCTTTATTGTTAATTAAATTCTAAAGCCTTGTGAATATTATAAAGTACATGTTCCCTGTGGGCAATAACCTCATTGTTAATTCCTGGCTTTGCTTTGAGCAATTTTTCAACCTTGTTAATTTGGTATAGTACAATTGAAGATGTTCTGTGATCGTATTTTGAATTGTCTTCTTCAATTACTTTAATCAATCTATTGATGTATTCCATTTGCAAATTTTGTCTGAATCCATTAACATTTGTATTAAGATCTTCTTTGAAAATGGCATCAGTTAAATCATTGAGCATTTCTGAAAGAGAATACTCATTCCCGTATAATTCACTATCATTTATTCTTTGAAGAACAGTTGGGTGAAGAATATGATCAAATACATTTTTTTGAATTTGTAGAACCCGTGTATGAATTTTAGGATCTTCAGTTGCAGACATAAAGTTAAAACCCCTACGTTGCATTTGCAAGAAACTATACAACTCAGAAGGAGTTTTAAAAGTAGAGGATGAGAAAACATATTTTGATAATGCCTGCATGGCTCTTTTTTGATCTTCGTAACTAACAGGATTAAATGGAATTCCTGCCCCTGATTGACCGGAAAAAGACCTGTCTACATAAACTCCTCCAATGTATCTGGAAATAATCGATGAGGCTTTGTCTATTTCCATTGTAAGTAGGAGATAAGCATTGCGTAATTGATGGAATGATTCATCCTGAACAGAATATTTTTCCAGCAATTTATTTGTTAATCCATTTGCAAGGGTAATTCTTTCAACAGAGTATGTGATGGCATCGTTTGACATGTCGCCTATCATTACTCTTGGATCAATTCCTCTTCCTGGCTTTCGCATGTCATCACCATCATTGCCAAACATTAAAGCTGGTTCATTGGATCGGGAAAGAATAGTTTTAAGTCTTTGTTGTTCCTCGGTTTTATTCACTAAAGCTTCGGAATAGCCATATTGTATGGCCCATTTATCATAGGGGCCTGGCTTAACAGTAAAATAATGACCTTGTTTTGTTTTGTCGGCAGAAAGATTAACAGCAGGATAATCCATCACAGAGCCACACATTCCGGTTTTTGAAGTCAATTCTTTATTATGAATTTCCAATGGAGAATACAACTGACTCGCTTTCATATTATGATTCAAACCAAGCGTGTGGCCTACTTCATGCAATACCAGGTAATACAGTGCGGATTTGATAAATTCCTCTTTTTCTTTTTCCTCTGCATCATTTACAACAAGTGAGGTTAAACCAAACAAACTGGAAGTGTGAAGGTGGTGTCCAAGAGAGCAAAAGTTTTCATCATCGTTTTCAAGCGTGCTTTCATGCATTAATCCAGCTGTTCCAAAAAGTGTTTCTTGCTTTAATCTATTTGTGATTGAAACAAATTCAAGAATAATGTCAGCTCCAAGGATTTGCCCTGTACGAGGATTTACAAAACTTGGCCCATAACCCCCAAAGGGTGGGTTGGGGGAAGAAACCCACCGAATTACATTATACCTTATGTCCGATGCGTCCCAAAGAGCAGTATCTGGTTGAATATAAACTTCAATTGCGTTTTTAAAACCAGCCTCTTCAAAGGCCTCATTCCATGCTAATACTGCAGACTCTATGGTTTTTCGGTATTCAACGGGGGTTGTGTTTTCAAGCCACCATACAATAGGGGTAACAGGTTCTGAAATTTTTTCTTTTTTATCTGTTTTTTCAAGATGCCAGCGGTGTATTAAATCCTTGTATGGGGTTGCACTTACCGAAGTCATATCGTTTATTTCCCTTGTGAAAAAACCAACTCTTGGATCATCTTCCCTTGTTTTATAACCATTTTTAGGCATTTCAATAATACTGTGTTGTATTTTTATACTCACAGACCTACCGTCAGTAACATCGCTACCGATTTTTGATGAGGATGATGGATTATCAAAAACGTATTCCACAATAATATTTGAATTTTTGGGAAAAGATTTGATTTCTAGAAATTTGCTTTTGTATTTATTAAGAGAACCCAATGAAAATCCTCCACTCAACATTGCCATTAATCCCTGAGATTTTTTTATTTGTTGCAGGTATTCTGAAAGAAAAATATCATCAGCCCTAACTAGAAATTGTGATTGGTCCTTGTCCTGCGCAATAATTGGTTGACTAATCATTGTTGATTTACTGATATTTGCATCAGCCGCTTTACTTAATGCATTTCTTTTGTCAAAATAAAAGGATGTGTTTTCAGTAACAAATTCAATTCTATTGAAATGTTTTTGTATTGTAAAAACCTTATTGTCTTCATGGCTTCCTCTGTAATGACCCGTTGCAATAACCCCGTCAATAGTTTTGCTGAAATAAATGAATTCTTTATCCAATTGTTCTTTTTTTACAAGCAAATAAACCGTGCCATTTACAGTATCCTGGTATAAATTCAATAAGCCCTCATACTTGTTACATCTTCTAATAACCGAGGCTATCGATTTAATATCTTCTTTATCTACAATTACAGTTATCTCCTTTGTGTTTGCGACTAATGGATCCACTTTCTCTTTTTTTAAATTAAATTGAGCGGATGACTCAGAAAAAGAAAAAATAAAAAAAACGATTGGGATAAAAACGGGTAAACGAAGTTGGATTTTCATATACGGGTTTATTAAATGGAACTGTTTTAAGCATTAATTGAGCAGATGTATAACGGCCTGTTGCCCTGTTTAGTGTGCTTGCGAAGGTTTTTCTTTGTTTTAATACAAAAAGAAAATCCCCTTTAAAGAATAATATATCTCAAAGGGGATTCTGAAAAAACAGTTCTTGATTTTTTTAAAAAAATCAGAGGTTCTCGTTTTTAAAGATCTTATCAATTAAAGCTTTATTAGTTTCTGTGATAATTTTTCTTTTGAGACTTAACTTGGGTGTCATTTCTCCTTTCTCTATTGACCAATCTCTTGGAAGAAGTTCGAATTTTTTTATGGTTTCGTATTGGGCAAGGGAGGCATTTACTTTGTTTATTTCTTCCTGGATGCGCTTTTTAACCTGGGGGTCGTTTATTATTTGCTCATTGGAGTCATAGGGAATGTTTTTTCGCTTACACCACTCCGATAAATGAGCAAAAGCAGGTGCTATAAGGGCTGCAGCAAATTTTTGATTTTCTCCAATTACCATTACCTGTTCAATAAACATGGATTCTTTTAGCTTATTTTCAATAATCTGTGGTGCTATATATTTTCCACCTGAGGTTTTGAAGATTTCCTTTTTACGATCAGTTATTTTTAAATATTTTCCGTCCTCAAATATTCCAATATCTCCTGTATGGAACCATCCTTGGCTATCAATAACTTCTGCAGTGGAATCAGGACGTTTAAAATAGCCCATCATAACATTGGGGCCTTTTACAAGAATTTCACCATCCTCTGCAATTTTAACCGTAACCCCTTCAATAACTTTGCCTACTGTACCGAATTTGGTACCACCATTTTCCAATGTATTCACTGAAATTACCGGTGAGGTTTCAGTAAGTCCATATCCTTCCAGAACAGGAATTCCAGCGGCTGTAAAAACCCGGGCGAGTCTAGGTTGAAGAGCAGCTCCTCCCGATGCTATGGCCCTAACATTTCCACCAAGTGCTTCTCTCCATTTGTTAAAAATAAGCTTGTTGGCAATCTTTAATTGCAATTCGTACCAAAGGCCGTTTTTTCCATTTAATTCATACTTCAAACCTAAATCCAAAGCCCAAAAAAACAATTTATGTTTTACTCCAGTAAGATCAGTTCCTTTTGCCACAATTTTATCATAAACTTTTTCAAGTAACCGCGGAACAGCTGAAAATACATGAGGTTGGATTTCCCTAATATTATCACCTATTGTTTCCAGGCTTTCGGCATAGTAAATAGAGGCTCCTTTAAACATATAAAGGTAGGTAAGCATTCTTTCAAAAACATGATTCAGGGGTAAAAAACTCAACACCCTGGAATCAATATCAAGAGGAGGTAAGTCGCGTACAGCGTAAAGATCACTTACAATGTTTTTATGTGAAAGCATTACCCCTTTTGGGTTTCCTGTGGTGCCTGAAGTGTACAGAAGAGTTGCCAATTCAGTGTCTTTTATGGAAGCTTTAACCTCTCCTAATTGATCAGCGAGTTTTTGAGAATTTTGTTTTCCTGATTCAACTAATTCAAGCCAATTTTTTACTCCATTAATTTTATTGAATGAATAAATGTCTTTAATGGTTGAAACCTGGTTTTTGATCTTATTTACCTTGTCATAAATTTCCTGAGAGGAAACAAAAACGTATTTAATTTCCGCATCATTGAGAATAAAAACAAGGTCCTGCTCACTTATTGTTGGATAAATGGGAACATTTATTGCTCCTGTTTGCATAATGCCCATATCAGTAAAATTCCACTCGGGCCTGTTGTTTGCAATCAAAGCAATTTTATCCTCTTTTTTTACGCCTAGCTCTAAAAGCCCATAACTAATGTGATTTGAATAATCAATGAATTGGCGGGTGGTGTATTTTACCCATTGACCATTTTCCATTGCTCCAAGTGCATCTTCCTTGTCGAAATTGTCAGCATACCTTGTTAGCAGGTCAAATATTCTAAAATTTTCCATAGGAGAATGTGTAATATAATTTATTTCAAAATTAATAAATTAGTTAGTAAGCGAATAAATATAGTAAAATTTAAGTATCAGAAGAAATAGGAGTTGGTTTCCATGTTTCTTTTAATCTATAGAAGAGAATTCCTGGCGCTTTTTTCCACCATACACTATTACACCATTAAATCCATATTTTTTATGTCTTTCAATAGATACACCCGTGTATTGATAGTCGGAATTCAACATATTTTTTCTATGGCCTAAATTTTCTACACCCTCATCAATCAATAATAGAATTACTATTAAAAGTCCATTTGCAGTTCCATAATTACAGTTTTCCCCTATTCCATTGTATTTTTTCATAACATCTTTGGTCCTTTCCTTAAAATCGAAATGTCCTGTTCTGCCAGTTTTGCCCGATTTTTCTGCATGTTGTCTTGCAATTCCGGATAAATCTTTTTGAGGGATTAATGGGCTTAAAGAAGGACTGTTTTCAAGATCTTTTTTTAGGGATGCTATCCATTTATTGCTTCTAATGTTGTTTTTCTTTAAGTATTCTTCCAGAAATGTGCTGGCAAACAAAGGTCCATCTATGCGCGCAAGATTAGTATAATAAACAATCTCCTTTTCCTCATGGCTTAGGTATTTTATTTCTTTAGCAGTATTGGCCTGCTCAATTTTGATTTCATCCCATTTTGGCTGGGATTGGGCTTTGGTAAAAAACAAACTTGAGCCAGAAAGGGCAATTATCAGGGTGGTGTATAAAATATGATTCATATTCTAAATATTTCAGATTAAACGAAATTTTGATCTGAAATGGTATAAGAAATTTATAAATCCTTTAAAATGTGTACTGTGTTAGCCTGTGCGGTTGGTGTAACTACAATATCGTTTATATTTACATGAGCTGGCTGAGATGCAACAAAATAGATAATTTCTGCTATATCCATTGGTAACAAGGGTTGAAATCCTTCATAAACCTTTGCTGCTTTTTCTTTATCGCCATTAAGCCTTACAATTGAAAATTCTGTTTCAACTGCACCAGGATTCACATTCGTTACTTTTATTTTATGTGGTAAAAGATCAATGCGCATCGATTTAGAAATTGCATCTACTGCATGTTTTGTAGCGCAATAAACATTTCCTTTCAGGTATACCTCTTTTCCTGCAATAGAACCTATATTGATAATATGACCTTTGCCTTTTTCAATCATTAACGGCATTACGTGTTTAGAAACATATAAAAGTCCTTTAATGTTAGTGTCTATCATATTTTCCCAGTTTTCAATTACTCCTTCATCCATGGTGCCCAATCCTGCTGCCAATCCTGCATTGTTAACCAGTATGTCAATAGCTCTAAAATGTGGAGGAAGCGATTCAATTGCTGATTTTACTTGCTCTGGTTTTCGAACATCAAATTCAAGGGAAAATATATTTATAGGAAATTTTTTTAATTGGTTCTCAAGTTCCAGAAGCCTTTCTTTTCTTCGGCCGGTAATAATTAGATTGTAATTGTTTTGAGCAAATTTTTCAGCCGTTGCTTTCCCAATTCCAGAGGTTGCTCCCGTTATTAATATAGTTTTATTCATGGTTATTATTTTAAGAATTTAAAAAAGGAAAACTTTTCAATCAATTTATCTTTATCTAAGAAAATTATAAAAATAGTAAGTAAGAATGGAAGTAAGGGTATTTTATATCTTACTATTGCTCCAAGTATGGGGGTAACAAAACCTATAATAGCTGCCAGGGATAGTACAAAAAATACAGAAAAAAATAAAAGGGGAAGTTGTTCTTTATTTGGTTTTTTATAAAAACAAATAAAAAGTATTGCAATACCCATAATCATGAGGTTTTCCAATGCCGCAGCAAGAATTAAAATACCTGTAGATTCAAAAATAAAGGGTCTGGTTAGAACATTGAATACTGCTTCTGGAGTATTTAAAAACAGGGATTTCCAATTTGGTTCAAAAATCCTGGTTTTTATAAAGCTTTTAGCATCCATTAGTTCTGCTACATTAATAAAATCTTTTTGTTTTTGAAAAAGGTAAAACAATACATCAAATTCTTGGTCTATCCGGTATAAATTTATGGCAATTAATAATACAACAAGATGTGTTAATGCAAACTTAAGCCCTATGTATTTGTTCGATGTTACTTTAATAACAGTAAGTGATGCAATACTGGGAATTAAGGCCAATAAAACATATCCTTTTGTGAAAATAAGGAGGATAAAAGTTCCTGTTATCCATGCCAAAGATTTAATGCTAAATTTTTCATAAACTATTTTATTAAAGTAATAGAGGAATAAGCCAAAACTAAACAGTAAAATTCCTTCTTTTAATACCCCTGATCCCCAGAATAATACCGATGGCAGTAAAAATACAGCAAAAACAAGTTCTTTGGTTTTATCTGTTAAAATAGGATGAATCATTTTGAATATCGCCACTAATCCACTTAAAGACAAGAAACACCAAAATACAATATGAACGGCATAATGTCCGAATGAAAAAAGATATACAAAAGCATTAAGCCTTATCACTGTGCGGTTATCATTGTAAAGGCCGTAATCATATTCTTTAAACCAATGGGTGGTTTGTTCATAATAAACCATTAGATGCTCACCTTCAGCATTTACACCTGATAACATTTGCAAGAAGTGCAGTGGGTTTACAAAAAGCGAATTATAGATAATGGCTGCATCATCAAAATATTTAAAAGCATCACTTGTATCCCGGTAATTATAAAAGTGAGTATAAATGAGCCACAATATAAAACCGCATAAAATCTTTAGTAAAAAAATTCCGGGAATCGCTTTTGATGACAGGCCTTCAACTTTAAAAAAGTCTAGTCTATATATCAGAAAAATAAATAGTAAAGAATAGATTAAAGCAAGTAATATTCCCAATGTCTTATCTTTTCAAAATGTAAAAGTAGCAGAAAGTCTGAGTTGAAAAAAACAATACCCGGTTAATACAACCGGGTATTGTTTTTTTTATTTCAAAAATGATTTAGATAAAAGATCAACCACATTTGGAATGTCCACAGCTTTTGCACTTAAGGCAGCCCTCTTCGTATATTAATCCATCCGGATCATTGCAACTTGGGCATTTATGACCTGGAGCTTTTGTTCCATCGGGAATAAACTTTTTAAGTGCCCTTTCAACCCCAACTTTCCAGGTGTTGATATTGTCACTATATAAGTTCAAGTTGCTTATAAGTTCCACTACTTGTGGCAGAGGCATCCCATGCCTTAAAACCCCGGAAATTAATTTTGCATAATTCCAGAATTCTTCATTAAATGATCTGGAAAGTCCTTCAATAGTAACTTTATATCCTTCCTTGTCCTTGTATTGAAAATCATACCGGGTTATTCCTTTTTCATTTTTGTTTTTAATGATCCAACCGTTTTCCAACCAATAAGGAATAACAAAAGCATCTTCTGCTTTACCCGTGAATATTTCATATGGACGGCCATTAATAAGACCTACTACTGCAATCCATTTCTCATAATCATTGGTAAAACGAATAATTTCAGCCTCGATTACTTTTGGTCGTTTTGGTGCCTGTGTCTCAACAATATCTGCTATTGTATCTTTTTTCTTCTCATCGTTTGAAATAAGTACACCGCTTCTTGAGCCATCACGGTAAACGGTTATACCTTTAAGTCCATGTTTCCATGCCTCCATGTATATTTGTCCAACTTTTTCAACAGATACATCCTGGGGAAGGTTGATAGTAGAACTAATGGAGTGGGTAACATATTTTTGAACAACAGATTGTATTTCCACCCGCTTTATCCAGTCAATTTCAGGGGCAGTTGATCCAAAATAGGGGCTTTTGTTAATGTCTTTTTCACCAGTTATATCCATCCATTGCTTTAATTTAGAATGATAAACAACAAATTCCTGCCAGGAATCTCCCATTTGGTCAACAAAATCCACCCGGGAATTCGGATCACTAGGATTTATCTTTCTTCTTCTTGTATAGGAGAGCATAAATAGAGGTTCAAGACCTGATGAAGATTGAGCAAGCATACTAAGTGTGCCAGTAGGGGCAACTGTACTAATTGAAATATTCCTTCTGCCATGTTTCATCATTCTTGTGTTGGTGTTTGGCAGTTCTTTCTCCATCATATGAATGAATTCTGATGTTTTTTCTATTTCAGGGTCAAATCCTACAAAAGCACCTCTTTCGATTGCCATGTCAATTGAGCTTTCAAATTCGGCTTCGCATTTGGTTTTCATTATTTTCTCAATTTCTGCCAGCGCATCTGGAGAATCGAACTTAAAGCCTAATGCAGCCATTGAATCACCAAGGGCTGTAAAGCCAAGACCTGTTCTGCGCCCCTTTTTACCTGCATTGTAAAGCAATTCCCATGTTTTAATTTCACTGTCTTTTATGTAATCAGGTTCCTTGTCGCTTTTTATTTTATCCATGATACGGTCAATTGCTTCCAATTCAAGATCTACAAGATCATCCATCAACCTTTGGGTTTCGTACGTGACTTCATAAAACTTTTTGTAATTGAATTTTGCTTTTGTGGTAAATGGATCTTCAACAAACCCATAAAGGTTCAGAGCGATTAATCTGCAACTGTCGCCTCCTTGCATAGCAATTTCAGAGCAAGGGTTGGTTGAAACATTTTTGTAGCCTGGATAAACCGATGAGGTAGAATACCAGTGTTGCCTGTCCCAAAATATCAAACCAGGTTCGGCTGTATTATGTGCACATTGTATTATAGTATTCCAAAGTTCTTGAGCCTTTACGCTGCGTTTAACTTCAGGATTAGCTGAATCAATTGGCCAGCGTAAGGTATAATCTGTATTGTTTGCCACAGCACTCATAAATTCATCAGAAAGCCTGATTGAAATATTAGCCCCCGTAACCTTGGATAAATCCTGTTTAATGGCAATGAATTTTTCTACATCAGGATGAGCAATATCAATGGTGATCATCAATGCTCCCCTTCTTCCATTTTGAGCTACTTCCCTGGTTGTGTTTGAAAATCTTTCCATGAAAGAAACAGCACCTGTGGTTGTTTCAGCAGCATTGGAAACTGAAAATCCCGCTGGCCTTAATGTGGAAATATCAATTCCTACTCCACATCTTCTTTTAAATAGTTGTGCCATTTGTTGATCTGTAAAAAAGATCCCTCCATAAGAGTCATAAATTTCAGGTAATACAACGCAATTTGAAAGAGATGCTATTATATAAGGATTGCCAAGAGTGGACATTACGCTTCCTTGCGGTATTACATGACTAAAATCTTTAAATAAGCTGTGAATTTTCTCTTCTGATAGAAATTCTCTTTTTTGGCCATATGCTGAAAGTAATTTTGCACTTCCATTTAAATTTATTTTATCCCTATATTCTGATTCTTTCCTTGCAAACTCCCTTGCCATTCTTCTATGCATATCCTCAGGGGTTAATTCAAGATAATTTCCCTCCTTATCCTTCATGCAATATTTATTAATCCAGGTTGATGCAGCAAGTTCATCACCATCAAAGTAAGCAATAGACTTTTCCAAAACTTCTTTATAGGAATAAACTTTTTCCAGTGTTTTTTTTGAAATTTTTGCTGTCGTCATCGGATTTTTTTTTAAAAAGTAAGAAATATTTTCAATTGTTGTTTTAATGGAATTGTAAAATTACATTAATTAAATAAACTATTCCCCCTTGTTAATCAGGATGTTTTTAACATTAGAACCTTGATAATTATTTTTAATTTAATTATTTTAGGCAATAAGTTTTTAAAAAAAATGGATTTTATTTTTGTTTTTTTTAAAAAAAGCAGTTAAATAGTTAATTATTAAAACGCAGGAAAAAGAATGATATTTTCAAAAATGGCTTAAAGAACCTTTTGATTTTGCCCATTAATTTTCTTTCATTGCTTGTAGTTTTAATTAAATGTTTTTGCTTGCATTGATATTTTATTTCCCTACATTCTGTTTTTTATGCCAGTGCCCTGGGTAATTGACTTTATTACAAAAACGACAAGAAATATAATCCGGCAAAAAATAATTATCCCATTTTTGAGAAGAATTTTTTTTGGATTTTGATGTTATTTAATACAAAGTAGATTAATAAATAAAATGAACAAAGCCTTTGGTTAAAACACTTGTTTATGAGTGATTTATAATAAAACCTGTAAATTTTGGTGTTCATAACTCCTTGCAATTCTTTAAAACTTAAAATAAAAAAACAACTCTCATAAACCCTTATAATATTACTTTTGTATTTAATTAAGTTATAAATCAAGTATCAGCAGTCAGCTATAATTATAAAATATGCAATCCACAACCAGTTTACAGGAAGTTACCGTTGAAACAGCAAAAGAATTAGGCCTTTTACCTGAAGAATACGAAAAGATAAAATCTATATTAGGGAGGAACCCAAATTTTACGGAATTAAGCATTTATTCTGTAATGTGGTCGGAGCACTGCTCTTACAAAAATTCTATAGCATGGTTAAAGACCTTGCCAAAAGATGGCCCACATATGCTTGCTAAGGCAGGGGAGGAAAATGCCGGACTTGTAGATATTGGTGATGGTTTGGCTTGTTGTTTTAAAATAGAATCACACAATCACCCCTCCGCTCTTGAGCCTTATCAAGGTGCTGCAACAGGTGTGGGTGGGATTAACCGTGATATATTTACTATGGGTGCAAGGCCGGTTGCTCAGCTTAATTCATTAAGATTTGGAGATTTAAAATTAGACCGTACTAAATGGTTGGTTAAGGGTGTTGTGAAAGGGATAGGTGATTATGGTAATGCATTTGGAATTCCTACTGTTGGGGGTGAAGTTTTTTTTGATCCCTGCTACAATACTAATCCTCTTGTAAACGCTATGTCTGCCGGCCTTGTAAAAGTTGGACAAACTGTATCTGCTACCTCCTATGGAGTTGGCAATCCTGTTTTCATTGTTGGTTCTGCAACTGGAAAAGATGGTATTCATGGGGCGGCTTTTGCATCAAAGGATATTACTGAGGAGTCAGCAAAGGATTTGCCTGCTGTTCAGGTAGGTGATCCATTTCAGGAAAAATTGCTGTTAGAGGCATCCCTTGAAGTCATACAAACAGGTGCGGTTATTGGCATGCAGGATATGGGAGCAGCCGGAATTGCTTGCTCTACTTCTGAAATGTCAGCAAAAGGTGAGCATGGAATGATTATTCATCTTGATCGTGTGCCTGCAAGACAAGAAGGCATGAAACCATTTGAATTTTTGCTTTCCGAATCTCAGGAAAGAATGTTAATTGTTGTGGAAAAAGGAAAAGAGCAAATGGTTCAGGCCGTTTTTGATAAATGGGATTTGAATTGTGTTCAAATTGGAGAGGTAACCCAGGGAGAAAGATTGAAATATTACATGAATGGAGAGCTTGTTGCAGATGTTCCAGCTGAATCACTTGTTCTTGGTGGCGGAGCCCCTGTTTATCATAGAGAATATTCCGAACCAGCTTATTTCGCAGAGGCTAATAAATTCAAAATAGAAAATGTAAATCAACCTGAAAATTTAATAGAGGTTGGTAAATTTTTGGCTTCTCATCCTAATATTGCATCTAAAAAGTGGGTTTATGAGCAGTATGATTCAATGGTGGGAACTGTAAATATGAATGTTAATTCGCCCAGTGATGCAGCAATTGTGAACATTAAAGGAACCAGCAAAGCAATAGCACTTACTGTTGATTGTAATTCAAGGTATGTTCATGCCGATCCTGAAAAAGGTTGTGCCATTGCTGTTTCAGAGGCCGCACGTAACATTGTTTGTTCCGGGGGTATGCCAAGTGCCATTACCAACTGTCTTAATTTCGGAAACCCTTATTTGCCTGAAGTTTATTGGCAGTTTGTTGGTGCTATTAAGGGTATGAGCCAAGCTTGTCTTAAGTTCGGCACACCTGTAACTGGTGGTAATGTTAGTTTTTACAATCAATCAACAATTGGTGATAAAACAATTCCTGTTTTTCCCACTCCAACAATAGGAATGTTGGGAGTTTTGCCAGATAAATCATTAAAAACAGGTTTAGGATTTAAAAGCGAAGGTGATTTGATTTATTTAATAGGGGAGTCCAAAAATGACATTAACTGTTCTGAATACTTATATAGTTTCCATAAAGTTAAACTTTCACCTGCACCATTTTTCGATCTGGATAAAGAATACGATATGCACCAGGCGATATTAAATTTAATTGAGGCAAAACTTATTCAGTCAGCACATGATTGTTCTGATGGTGGCTTATTCATTACATTAATGGAATCGGCATTGGTAAATGGTTTTGGCTTTGATGTTACATCAGATGATGAATTCAGAAAAGATGCTTTTCTTTTTGGAGAAGCTCAGGGACGGGTGGTTGTATCTATTAAACCAGAAAATGAAGAGCGTTTTATTGAACAAATGGCTCAAAGCAATGTAGAGTTTAATATTTTAGGTGAAGTTAATTCTGGTGAGTTTTACATCGATGATGAGAGTTGGGGAACTGTTTCCTGGTATAAAGAAATGTACCATACAGCATTAGGCAAGCTGTTGAGTTAATTGGTGATTAGTGTAGGAAAAAATGTAAAACAGTCCTGCAAATTTAAAATAAGACTACTATAATACTTGTTCAATATATACAAACAACATTAATTTGGGAATAATAATCAGAAAAGGAGAAAAGAAAGATCTTCCAGAAGTCTTAAGGCTTATTAAGGAACTTGCCGAATACGAAAAAGAGCCATTGGAGGTAAGTAATACTTTGGAAATGATGGAAGAGGATGGGTTTGGAAAAAAACCTGTATTTGATTTTTTTGTTGCTGAATCTTTAAATGGAATTACTGGAATTGCATTGTATTACACCAAATATTCAACCTGGAAAGGCAAATGCATCTTTCTTGAAGACATTATTGTAACAGAAAAAATGCGTGGCAATAAGATTGGCGACAAACTTTTCTCTGAAGTGGTGAAAGTAAGTCGGGAATTAAAGGTGGAGCGCATGGAATGGCAAGTTCTTAATTGGAATACGCCAGCAATTAATTTTTATAAAAAATACAATGTTCGCTTTGATGATGGCTGGATAAATTGCAAACTTGAATATAACCAATTACAGGCCTAATTTAGCTTGCACTAAAATTTCCCCAATACTATTTATAAAAATTAAAAGCGTTTAACATTCAAAAAAAATGCAAGTTTTCAAATTTGGAGGCGCATCGGTAAAGGATGCAAGCGGAGTTAAAAATTTAACTGAAGTTCTCAGGAGATTTAAGGGTGAAAAGCTTGTGGTTGTAGTTTCTGCAATGGGAAAAACTACAAATGCCCTTGAAAGGTTGCTTGATGCATGGTATTACAAATCCTCTGATGTTTCCCCGCTACTTCAGGAGATAAAAGAGTATCATTTCACTATACTTGATTCCCTTTTTCCGGATAAAAAAAATTCAATCTATACTGATATTGCCAACACCTTTGTTGAAATAGAATGGACCATTGAAGATGAACCCCAGCGGGATTACGATTTTGAATACGATCAGGTGGTTTCAGTTGGTGAGTTGCTTTCTACAAAAATTGTAAGTGCATACCTTAAGGAACAGGGTATTGAGAATTTATGGAAAGATGTAAGGGATTTTCTTCAAACAGACAATACTTATAGAGAGGGGAAAGTACAGTGGGAATTAACAGAGAGCCTGGCAAAAGATCAACTTCTTCCTTTTTTTAAGGAGAATCCACAAGGAATAATTTTAACCCAAGGATTTATTGGTGGAACCTCCGAAAATTTCACTACAACCCTTGGCCGTGAGGGTTCTGATTATTCCGCATCTATTATTGCTTTTGTATTGGAGGCAACGTGTGTTACTATTTGGAAAGATGTTCCTGGTGTGCTTAATGCTGACCCGAAATGGTTTGATGATACTGTTATGATTGAGCAACTATCCTACCATGATGCAATTGAACTTGCCTATTATGGGGCAAGCGTCATACACCCTAAAACTATAAAACCACTTCAAAATAAGCATATACCTTTGTATGTGAAATCTTTTATTCAACCTGATAGTGGAGGAACCACTATTAATTCTATTGAAAGCGCAGTTCCAATCCCTTCTTTTATTTTTAAAATGAATCAGGTATTAATTTCCATTAAACCTCGCGATTTTTCTTTTATAGTAGAGGAAAATCTAAGTGATATTTTCAGGCTTTTTGCAAAACACAAAGTAAAAATAAACGTGATGCAAAATTCGGCAGTAAGTTTTTCTGTCACAATTGATGATCATGAAAAGAATGTAACTGAACTGGTAGAAGAATTAAAGCAAAATTTTTATGTGCTTTATAACAATAACCTGGAATTGGTAACAATTCGTCATTATGATCAACCAACCATTGATCGTTTACTATTTAATAAAGAAGTATTGTTGGAATTAAAGACCAGAAATACGGTACAAATGGTTGTGAAAAACCTTTGATTTATTTTTGTGTTTATTTTATTTTCCATTGAAAAATCGAGGATAAAATCATTTAATAAATTAAAGCCTAATTCTCGCCCTTTCACAAAGCTTTTACAATACCAAAAAAAACATTCAGTTCATTCTCTTTATATAAACTGGTATAAAGACAGACAGTGTTGTAAGGTTAAATTTCTAAAGGTTTAGGGGAAATATATCATCAGTTATTCAAAAAAAACCTTTCCGTTTCTGATTCAAATTTATTGGGCACATTGCTTGGTTTTACTTTTGGAAATTATTTCCCATGAAAAACCTGAGCATTTTATTTTCATTGTTGTTTTCATTTCAGGCATTTGCTTATGAAGTGAATAAAAGTCAAGTCAAATATTTTGATGTTTCTTTCCTCAGAAAGGAACCCCTGCCAAACAATTTTGCTGTTAAAATTGCTGTTAACTCTGATTTAATAATTAAGCAGGAGGAATTACTGAATGATAGGGAAAAGAACAAGAAAAAAGTAAAAAAGAACAGAAAGGCCCCCAATCAGATGGATAAAAAAAGAAGAATAAAAAAGAACAATAAAAGCAACTGCAACAAATGGTAGCTTTGTTAAAGTTTTTAAAATGAAAATTACAATTCATTCTTAAAAATTAATGCCTATTCATTCCTTTTAAGGCTTGTTAGGCATTTAAATGGTTTAGTTACCTCTGTAATCTTCTTGCTATTGTTAACTCGCTCCCTTACAATTTTTCTTGCCAGTTTATCCACCTCCCTGTTGTAATTTATTGTTTCCCCTTGTTTTTGATGAGCCTTTACCTTTATAAAATCAAGCGTATGGGTTTCCATTTGATTGATTAACTTTTTTATTAAATCTAGATTTGGAATTGTTGAACCTTTATTCGTAAGAAAGCCCTTTTGCTTCAACTTTTCTTTTCTCTGTAGTAGGTTTATTACATATTGACTGTCTGAATAAATTTGAATTACACCCTTCGCCAAATTATTCGATTCTAAATAATCTATTGCCTTAATTACTGCCAATAGTTCCATTCTGTTGTGCGTTGTTTCAAGCATTACATCTTTTAATATAACTTTTTGAAATGCAATAATAACAATGGCTGCCCAAGCACCTATTTGTAATTTTGTATTGCAACTACCATCCGTGTAAACCAGAATTTTATCAGGACTCAATATAGTGTAAGTTGTTGTTTTAAGGGAAATAAATAGATTAAGACTTTTCGTTTTTAAAGCTTAGCTCTTGTCAATCAAAAAAAAATTGAAATGTAAACGATTTAAATTGTGTAAAAACAAAAAGCGATGCAAAAAAGGTATTACTTTTTTGCATACATACGGATAGAGTATTAAATTATTTTTATTCGGAATAAATGAAAGATATTCGGAAAGGCAATAGATTTAAAAGGAGGTTCATAGCCTAATTTTTCAACTTTTTCATCCTGGCCTTTTTTAGCAGAATTAGGCTCATCTATTGAAATCTGTTTTTTTACTGTTTTTTCAATATTTACGTTTCCTGCCTTATATTGTCCCTCATTGAGTTCGTTTATCTTGCCAATTAATTGGTTTGCAGAAATTAGATCTGGATCAAATGAAATTTTGGCGGTTTTTTCTTCAAATAATACCTCTGATAGAATTACGCCTTCCATTTTTGCAAGCTTTCCTTGTATATACCTGGCGCAACCTACTTCACAGCTCATGCCTTCAATTTCTATATAAGCAATTGTGCTGTTTAGTTCACCTTCAATTATCTGTTCGGTTACAATGGCTGTGTTTTCAGAAGTACTTTCTGTGCCACAGGCTACCACAAAAAAGGCAAAGGCCAAAATTGTAAGGATAAAAAGTAACTGATTTTTTATTTTTCTCATGGTTGTATTTTATTTGCCTTGTAACAATTATGCTGCCTTGTACATTCCTGAATCATTAATTACTTCAACTAATTTATCTCTTGATATCAAATCAGGGTTAATGGAAACAGTTGCATTTGATTCATTTAAGTTAACATCCACAGCAATCACCCCCTCTTGCTCAGTTAATATGTTTTCTACTGCCTTTTTACAATGACCACAGGTCATTCCTTCTACTTTAATAACTATATTTTCCATAAATGTATAAATAAATAATTTAATACTACTGCAAATATAATTCTATTGTTAGAATCAAATTAACAATATTTAATATCAGAAATAAAAACGGAGTAATTTAGTTTATATTTGCGCCTTTTTAGTTAAATTATGAATATTAATACCAAAACCGGACACTGGACTATATTGCTGATTTTGGCTTTTATTTGGGGTAGTTCTTTTATCCTTATGAAAAGAGGCCTTGAATCATTTTCGTATACTCAGGTAGCATCACTGCGTCTTTTCATTGCCTTTTTGTTTCTAATTCCTTTTGCTTTGCCTCATTTAAAAATGATGTTTGGAAAAAAGGCCTTCTATATTATGTCGGTAGGTGTTATTGGAAATGGAATTCCGGCATTCTTATTTACCTATGCACAAAAGGGACTTTCAAGTTCACTTACTGGTATGTTAAATTCACTTACTCCATTATTTACGCTTGTTCTGGGCATATTTGTTTTTAAATCGAAAATAAAATGGCACAATGGCCTGGGTGTGGTTGTAGGGTTAACCGGAGCTTTGGGATTAATAGCTGCCAATGAAAGCAACTCTTTTAATGGGAGTTTCCATTATGCATCCTATATTATACTTGCAACTATTTTTTATGCAACAAGCATAAATATTATAAAAAAACACCTGTCAGAAGTTACTTCGGTTCAAATTGCTTCCCTTGCACTTATGTTTGTTGGGCCCTTTGCAGGCATTTATCTTTTTTTCACTGATTTTACAACAGTTCTTTTTTCCAAACCTGGGGCATTTACAAGTTTGGGATATGTAGCAATACTTGCCATTGTTGGCACGGCATTATCCATTATTGTTTTTAATATTCTCATAAAAATGACAAATGCAATATTTGCATCCTCAGTTACGTATATAATACCTGTATTTGCAATGCTGTGGGGAATCTTTGACAACGAAGTGATTTCCATAGTTCAATTAATATGGATAGGAATTATTTTATTGGGAGTTTACCTGGTAAATACTAAAAAAGAGATAATAAAAGAATTAAAGTTAAAAAAAGCAGAACTTAATTTGGGCGATTAAATTTCTTTTTTTATCTTCGCAGCCCGAAAATAATTTATTGAAGGGGATAATTAATTTAAAAAACACATTACAATGTACGCAATTGTAGATATAGCAGGACAACAGTTTAAGGTTGAAAAAGACAATAAAATATACGTAAACAGACTTCCAGGAGACGAAGGCTCTAAAGTAGAGTTTGACAATGTTCTTCTTGTTGAAAATGACGGAAAAGTAATTGTTGGAGTTCCTGCTGTTAAAGGAGGTAAGGTAACCGCAACGATAGTTTCTCATTTAAAGGGAGATAAAGTTATTGTTTTCAAAAAGAAAAGAAGAAAAGGGTATCAAAAATCAAATGGACATCGCCAGTATTTGAGCCAAATTCAAATTGAAGGCATTGCTGCTACAGGAATCTAAGTAAAAAAATATTGTTATCATAGTATTAAAATTTAAAAAAATAAAAAATGGCACATAAGAAAGGGGCGGGTAGTTCCAAAAACGGAAGGGAATCGCACAGTAAAAGATTAGGTGTTAAAATATTTGGTGGTCAAGCTGCCATTTCTGGTAATATTATTATCAGACAAAGAGGTACAAAACACCATCCGGGTACAAATGTTGGAATTGGAAAAGATCACACGCTTTTCGCTCTTACTGACGGAATAGTAACCTTCAGCAAAAAAAGAGATGATAAATCCTACGTATCTATTGAGCCTTTCGCTTAATACTACAGCTTAAATCAAATTGAAAAAACCTGAAATTCGTTTCGGGTTTTTTTGTTTTTGGGTTTTAGTTTTCTGCTCATAATTAATAACTTTACTCTATAATTAAATTTAAAATAAATGTTACAAGTCAGTGTAATCAGAGAAAATACCAAAGAGGTAATTCAAAGGCTTGCCGTTAAAAATTTCCAGGCAGAAGCGATAATTAATAGTATTATTGATTTAGATAACCAGCGCAAAAAAATCCAGACGGAACTTGATGCCATACTATCTGATGCAAATAACATAGCCAGAGAGATTGGAGAGTTGTTTAAATTAAACAAAGCAGCGGAGGCCAATGACTTAAAAAATAAAAGCGCAGCAATTAAAGAAACCAGCCGTGAATTGCAGGAAGAACTTAATAAAACGGAAGAAGAAATAAAGCAACAGCTTTATCTTGTTCCCAATCTTCCCCATAAAAGCGTTCCCAGGGGAAAAACTCCAGAAGACAATGAAATTGTGCACAGCGAGGGTGATATTCCTCAAATGGCTGAAGATGCAAAGCCTCACTGGGATTTGGCAAAAACATATGACATAATTGATTTTGAACTTGGAGTGAAAATTACAGGAGCAGGATTTCCTGTATACAAGGGCAAGGGCGCAAGACTTCAGAGAGGCTTGATAAATTTCTTTTTAGATGAGGCTCATAAAGCTGGTTATGAAGAATATCTTCCACCTTTAATGGTAAATGAGGCCTCTGCAATTGGTACAGGCCAACTCCCGGATAAGGAAGCACAAATGTATCATGTTGGACTGGATAATTTTTACCTTATTCCTACGGCTGAGGTTCCAATTACCAATATTCATCGTGATGTAATTTACAAATCAGATGAATTGCCAATCAAAAACACCGCATATACTCCATGTTTCAGAAGGGAGGCAGGCTCTTATGGAAAGGATGTTAGAGGATTAAACCGTTTGCACCAGTTTGATAAGGTGGAAATAGTGCAAGTACAGCACCCTTTAAATTCCTATACTGCATTAGAGCAAATGGTAGATCATGTTAAAGGATTAATGCAAAAGTTAAATCTTCCTTTCCGTATTTTAAGACTTTGTGGAGGAGATATGAGTTTTGCCTCTGCCTTAACTTATGATTTTGAAGTTTATGCCGCAGCCCAAAAAAAATGGCTTGAGGTAAGTTCTGTTTCTAATTTTGAATCTTTCCAGTCAAACCGACTTAAACTTCGTTTTAAAGAAAGAGATGAAAAGCCACAACTTGCCCATACACTAAATGGAAGCGCACTTGCTTTGCCGCGAATTGTAGCTGCTTTGCTTGAAAACAACCAAACTTCCGAAGGTATTATAATGCCCGAGGCCATTAGGGCATACACAGGATTTGATAAAATAAGTTAAAATGCACTGAAACATCCCAGTAAAAAGACCGTTTGGATTTTATTCAGTAACTTTAGAGTGATGCGAATATTCTTAACCCAAATTACAGTGCTGTTTTTTATTTTTGCTGCTTTTTCCTGCACCAAAAATAAACATGCCGGAGAAATTCGTAGCCTTGATAGCTTATACCAGGGAATTATTAGTGTTGAAAAACAATTAAGTCAAATTGACACCCTGAAAATTCAAAGGACCTATGAGGAAATTGTTCGCAATATTAAGTTTATCCGTCAAAACTTCCATGGCACTTATGACAAGTCTTCAATAGAATTAATTACAGCATATAAGAATACTCGAAAACCACTTTATAATTTCCAATTTAATAGTGTGCAAATATTACACGAACTTGATTATAGTAAAAAACAGTTGGAACACTTGGTATTTGACTTGAGAAAAGGAACAATATCAGATGAAAATGCTTCAATTTATTTTTCAGATGAACGAATTGCTGCAAAAAGAATTCACGGTGAATCAAAATTGTTGGCAGATTCCTTAAATTCTGCATTACAAAAATTTCAGGAGCTTCACCCATTGGTTCAAGAATTTATTAACGAAAATATTATAAAAGCTTCTTAAAATTGATGAAAATACAGTTGGCGAAAATATTTTTATTTGTTTTAGTGCTTTTACACTCTTTTGTAAATGCCCAAATAGAAACATCCCCTGATAATGAAGCACCGCAACCTACAGGTTCTGACGAACAATTGGCCGCCCATTTCTTTCAAAACAAGGAATATGATAAGGCTGTAATTTATTACGAAAAACTTTTTGAAAAAAGCAGGCTTGATTTTTATTATGGATATTACCTGGACTGTTTAATTGAGCTTAAAGAGTATAAAAAAGCTGAAAAAATAATTAAGAAGCAATTGAAGCAAAACCCCCTTAAACTGGGTTATCAGGTTGATCTGGGATATGTTTTGCAGAGTTCAGGTGAAAATGCCAAAGCGAAAAAAGAATTTGATCATGCATTATCACAGCTTTCACCAAGTCAGGGACAAATTTTTGAAGTGGCCAATGCTTTCATAAAACGTAAAGAACTTGATTATGCCCTTTTAACTTATGAAAAGGGACGAAAATTGTTAAAAAATTCGTATCCTTTTAGTTTTGAAATTGCAGAGATTTATTTTCAAAAAGGAAATCTTGAGGGAATGATTAATGAATATTTAGACGTTCTTCTCATTAATGATGCCTATATACAACAGGTTCAGAATTACCTACAGCGAATTTATGATACAGATATGCAGGGGGGATCTAAGGGAAGCGAACTTGTAAAAAATCAATTGCTAATAAGAATACAAAAATATCCCGACAAAATAACCTATGCAGAAATGTTAATTTGGCTATTTATTCAGGAGAAGAACTTCAGCGCAGCTCTTATTCAAACAAAGGCAATAGATAAAAGGTTAAAAGAAGAAGGAGGAAGGTTAATTACTCTTGCTAAGACTTGTGTTTCAAACCATGATTACAAAACTGCTATAAGTGCTTATCAGGCAGTAATTGAAAAAGGCCCTGAAAATTATTACTATATAATTTCAAAAATAGAACTGCTGGAGGTTTTAAATAAAAAAATTATTGAACAAGTTGATTATACCCGTGAGGATATTATTACTCTTGAAAAAAGTTACCTTTCAACACTCCAGGAACTTGGAAAATCTGCCAGTACTGCACCTTTGTTAAAAGGTTTGGGACATTTATATGCATTTTATCTTTTTGATATTGAAAATGCCATAGCATTGCTTGAGGAAAGTTTAAAAATTCCGGGAGTTTCAAATACCTTTATGGCTGAAGTGAAATTGTTGCTTGCCGATATCTTGCTTATGAGCGGTGATATATGGGAAGCTTCGCTTTATTATTCCCAGGTTGAAAAATCTTTTAAGCATGACCCAATTGGTGATGAAGCAAAACTGCGTAATGCAAAAATTTCATATTATACGGGGGATTTTGCCTGGTCACAAGCCCAGCTTGATGTGCTCAAAGGCTCTACTTCAAAGTTAATTGCCAACGATGCAATGAGGCTTTCCTTGTTGATTACCGATAATTCTACTGTAGATACCACACTCCTTCCATTGGAGATGTATGCCAATGCTGAGCTGCTTTCTTTTCAAAATAAAGACGATGAAGCCATTTTAATTCTTGATTCTATTCATACTTTATTTCCTGGACATGCACTTGCGGATGAAATAGTATTTAAAAAAGCAAGCATCTTAATTAAAAAGCAGGACTATCAGGGCG
The DNA here is from genome assembly GCA_013696965.1 of Bacteroidota bacterium. NCBI lineage: Bacteria > Pseudomonadati > Bacteroidota > Bacteroidota bacterium. The sequence goes on from JACCXN010000044.1 coordinate 102,588, forward strand.
CATCCAAACAGCTATTAAAAATAGTTAAAACCTATAGTTATGATATTCTTGCAGATGACGCCTTATTCAAGCTAGCTGAAATACACCATTTCAAGTTTAAAGATTTGGAAAAAGCTAAGGAATATTACCATAAATTAATGTTGGACTATCCTGGCAGCACACTAACTGTTGAAGCCAGGAAAAGATACCGGGAATTACGGGGTGATAAATTGAATTGATTGAAAGTTCAAATCCACAAAATTTTTGGAATCTAAAATCACTCAAAAAAATTCACTCGAAATTTACAAAGGAATTCAATAAAATCATTTCATATTTGATCCACAAAGGAAATCCTAAAAGCAAACTATAAAGCATTATTTTCTTAAGCTTTTGCATTCTTTCACTTTGGCATTTTTGCAGGGAATTTATCATTTCCAACGCACTATTTCCCTTGATGATAAATTTACTTCTGCTTTCTTCAAATAAATTTTAACATGGTTTAATTTAATGTGATAAAGGGAAACCAGACTTTTTTACATCAAAAAACCGTTATGTAAAAGACGCATTTATATACAATGATTTTTAAAATGAACCCAGTGACATTTATGCAAGGTTCATTTTTAGTATATTCGCGAAAAGAAAAAATTGCAAAAAAATTCAAACAAACCACCTGGAAAAGTACTGTTTAATCAAAATTTAATTGCAAATAATTAAAAGTATGATAGAAAATCATAAAAAATAAAATACAAATGATAATTTACAATGTTACAGTTAATATAGAGAATGATGTGCGCGAGGAATGGTTAAAATGGATGAAAGAAGTTCATATACCCAATGTAATGAGTACAGGACTTTTTATAGAGAATCGTATGCTCAAAGTACTTGTTGACGAAGAATCAGGAACAACATATTCCATACAATATACCTGCAAAAGAATGGAGGATATTCAAATCTATCAAAGGGACCATGCTCCACAATTGCAAAAAGAACATATAGAAAAATACAAGGGGAAATTTGTTGCATTTCGTACTTTACTTGAAGTTGTATAAAAAATGGAAAAAGTTAGAGCAAAAAAACATTTAGGCCAGCATTTTTTAAATGATGAAGGTATTGCCAAAAATATAGTTGATAGCCTTACTAAGGCGGGTTATAAAAAAGTAATGGAAATAGGCCCGGGAATGGGTGTGCTTACTAAATACCTTATTCTTGATAAGGAAATTGAACTTTCAGTAATTGAACTAGACAGAGAATCCATTGAATATTTGAAGAATCATTTTCCTGAATTGGATAAACGGATTATTTCTGCGGATTTTTTAAAGTTTCCTTTGGAAGAGTATTTCCATGAATCTTTTGCTATAATTGGAAACTTCCCCTATAATATTTCCTCCCAAATCCTTTTTAAAGTACTTGAGCATAAAGAAAGTATACCAGAGTTGGTTGGAATGTTCCAAAAAGAAGTGGCACAAAGGCTTGCCTCGCCTCCTAAAAATAAAGCTTATGGAATTTTAAGTGTGCTTTTACAGGCTTATTATGATATTGAATATTTATTTACAGTAAATGAAGATGTTTTTACTCCTCCTCCTAAAGTGAAATCAGCGGTTATTCGTATAAAGAGAAACAATAGAGTAAGCCTTGGATGTGATGATGCAGCGTTTAAAAAAGTGATAAAAATGGGTTTCAACCAGCGCAGAAAAACGCTCCGTAATGCACTTAAAGCAATGCTGCCAGAGGATAAGCAAGCACTTGAAAGTTCAGGGTACCTTACCAAAAGAGCGGAAGAACTTTCGGTGGAAGATTTTGTTGAACTCACTAAAATGTTGAATGTATAAGGGTATTAAATGTTTCAATTTATTATTGCCTGAATTTTCGCACCTATGACACTCCAAAACCAGTTGGCCAACAAATGAAAAATATCCTATTTCTTGATACAATGCACCCTTACCTTGAGGAGGAGCTGCTGAAAAAAGGCTATAATGTGGTTTTTGATTATACCTGGCCAAAAGAAAAAATTGAAACAATTATTCATCAGTTTGATGGGCTGGTTTTAAGAAGCAGGTTTAAAATAGGATCAGACTTTTTAGATAAAGCGCTTAACTTAAAGTTTATTGCCAGAGGCGGTGCAGGTCTTGAAAATATTGATGTTGCATATGCCCTAAAGAAAGGAATCACTTGTTTGCATGCTCCCGAGGGAAACAGGGACGCAGTTGGAGAACATGCAATTGGAATGTTGTTAAGCTTGTTTAACAATTTGCCAAGGGCTGATAAGCAGGTAAGAGAAGCAGTATGGATACGTGAGGGGAATAGAGGAATTGAACTAAAAGGTAAAACCATTGGAATAATAGGATATGGCAATACAGGAGGAGCTCTTGCCAGAAAATTAAAGGGGTTCCAGGTTAAGGTTCTTGCCTATGATAAATACCGGGTTAATTATTCGGATGAATATGCCACAGAAGCCTCGGCTGAGCAAATCTTTGAACAAGCGGACATACTTAGCCTGCATCTTCCATTAACCCAGGAAACAAAGTATTTGGTAAATTCCCAGTATATTAATAATTTCAAAAGAAACATTTTTCTTATTAATACTTCCAGAGGACCCGTAGTAAATACAGAGGACTTGGTTGAAAAAATTGAAACAGGCAAAATTTTGGGTGCATGCCTTGATGTGTTGGAATATGAGGCTGTTTCATTTGAAAATTTGGACAAGGAAAAACTTCCTAAAGCATTTCAATATTTAGTTAACAGTGATAAGGTTCTGTTATCGCCTCACATTGCAGGATGGACGCACGAATCTTATTATAAAATATCCCAGGTTTTATTTAACAAAATCTGCCAATTGTAATTTTGCTTTTGTTTGCTTATAAAATGCTTAAACTTTCGATTTCTTTAAATTCAGATTAAAGCCAAGTCCAAAGGAAACCCGCAGTTCATCTAAAGAAATAGGTTGTGGAGCATCGAAAAGATATTTTCCATTGATATATTGTGTGCTCATAAACAAATGGAAATATTTTGATGCATAATAATTAAAGCCAATAGAAAGGGATAAAAGGGGATTGGGGCTTGCATTATATAACATCAAACTTTCCTGATCTCCGTTTGTTCCTGGCTTTGCCAAAGAATAGGCAACACCTGGTTGAAAAGCAATATAAGGATCAATTGTTTTTTCCTTAAGTAAATGGTATGAAATACCTGCAAAAAGAGAATGATTGAATTCGAAAAAATGATTGTTCATTAATGAACCTAAAAAGTAATAGGATTCTCCTTTAATTGAAACCTGTTCGCTTACATAATACTCCAAATCACCATTTAGATAAATATGTGTTACTGGTTGTTTTAACATGTTTCCCGTGGATAAAGTTGCTGTTGCACGGAGTATTCCCTCCTTTGGAAAAACAGTTTTCTGAGCAATTAATGAAATTGGGAGCAAGCCCAAACATACAAGAATAAACAAAGAGTATTTCATTGCTAAATGGATTAAATGCTTTAACTTTTTAACTTTCAACTTTTTTCACAGCCTGGGCCTGAATAAAAGAACAGAAAAAAACACCTTGGGAATTATCAGCAATAAATGCAAATTCCTTTTTTACCTCTTCTGTTGTTTTATGGCTAACAAGGCCAGCATTTAATAAATTAGGTGCTGCACTTAATAAAAGTTCTGTCCAATATTCAATTGTTTTTCTTTTATATTTAATGTCTCTGTTATCGGCATGGAAATATTTTGTTTTCGTTGTGATACTACTAAATTCTGCAGAAGCCAAAAGATTTCCCAATTTTGCTCCCACATTGGGGTCGCCACCTGCTTTCTCCTGGAATAAATTATACTGATTCCAGAATTCTTCTATATTCGGAGAAAAGGGAAAAGTATAAAAGGTAGCATTGAATACTTCAGAGGCAATTAGCACACCACCGGGCTTTAAAACTCGAAATGCCTCCTTTAAAACTTTCCCTGGATTATTAACATGCTCGAGTATCCAGCATAAAAAAACACTGTCAAAAGTAGCATCTTCAAAATCCATACACTCTGCATTCATTTGTTGCAAATCAAATCGTCCTTTAAAGCCGGGATTTTGATCCAGGTAATGTTTTGCTGTTTGAAGTTGGGTAGTAGAGGAATCAATTCCTGTAATATGAATAGCAGGAAATTTGTTTAATAAAATTGCAGATTGAGCCCCAACTCCAGAACCGATTTCCAACAGGTTTTTAGCCGAGGATAAATCAATTTCTGAATAAACCATTTGCTCCAGGAATAATGCTTGCTGAACAAGCCTTTGTTGTTCCTTTTCCGAATACCCGTGAAGGTATATGCCCTCTACCATAAATCTGTAATTGCTATATTAAGACTAACAGTGAATAGTAAATGACCTTCAAGGCTAAGGTTTTTTTGGTTGTCCTCTTTTATTCTAAGGAAGCTTTCACCATTAATTCCAGCCTTTTCGGTATGTATATCATTGCCAAGATGAGTCATATATTGAGCGGCAAGAGAAACGTCTGCCTTTGGTGAAATGTGAAAATGAGTACCTGCACCCAATTGAACAGCAGAGCTCCACCGGCTTAAATTATTTTTAAGAAGATTAATTTCGGGATTTGAGTTGGTGCTGATTTTTGTAAAATCAAAACAATGCCCTGCAAGAATATAAGGGGTAAATTTCGCTTCATTGTAATCTTTGAATGGATAGAACATTACGGACCAGCCAATATGTGCATCAACTCTATTTCCAAGCCCACCGATATCAGTAGTAATATAATCTGTGAACCATTCCGTATTTAATTTATTTGCCAATTTTAATCGTAACTGACCACCAACTCCAGTTCCTATGTAACCATTACTCCCAAATGCACTAATAGTGCTTCGCATTCCGAGTTGCAAAAAACCTCCATCGTTTTTTGTTGGAGTGAGTTTCTGTGCACTTAAAAGGCAGGGATTTATTAAAAACAAACAAAGCAGGACTTTCTTCATAAATTCAGGAAATATGTTGCTATTCATACTGTTTAAAGTTTGTTTTTGTTTCAAATATCTTAATGTCCGGTATTTCAAATATCTTAATGTCCGGTAAAAAAAGAAAATATTCCTCACTACACTGCGTTCGTTCGGAATGACATTGAAAGTGAGGAACATATGTTTTGGGAAACTAAAACGCTAGGAATGCCTGCTATTCCTAGCGTAGCGAGGAATCTAAAAAACTTTTACCGGACAGCAGTATTCAAATATAAATACAAAGTAAAATAATGATTAATTTTGAAAAATAATTTTTTTTCATGTCTTCAAGTATAGATAAACCAATAATAGTTTGGCTTTTTACAGGTTGTACCCTTATTTTTTTAATGGTGGTAGTGGGGGGAATTACCAGACTTACCCAGTCTGGTCTTTCTATTGTAGAATGGAACCTTTTAATGGGCACTTTTCCACCCCTCACAGAGCTTGCCTGGCAGGATCTGTTTTTAAAATACCAACAATCGCCCCAGTTTCAGCTTGTAAACACGCATTTTTCACTGCATGAGTTTAAATCAATTTTTTGGTGGGAATACATCCATCGTTTGTTTGGAAGATTTATTGGTCTGGTGTTTTTTATTCCTTTTGTCTATTTTTTGGTAACTAAAAAATTCAATGTTACTTTACTGAAAAAATTACTGTTGATTTTTGTTCTTGGAGGTTTCCAGGGATTTTTGGGTTGGTATATGGTAAAAAGCGGACTGGTAAAAGATCCGGCAGTTAGTCATTACCGACTTGCAGCACATTTGATAACCGCCTTCATTTCATTTGGATTTACTTTTTGGGTAGCCCTTGATTTGTTACCTAAAGAGAAAAAGCAGCAGTCTGATTTTTCACCACTCCTTTACACATTATCCTTGTTGTTGTTTCTTGTGTTAACCATTCAGATTATTTATGGTGCATTTGTAGCCGGATTAAAAGCAGGATATTCATATACAACTTTTCCAAAAATGGGTGATCAATGGATTGCAGAATCAGTAGGTTATACATACAATAAAATGGGGTTAATGAGCTTTTTTGAAAATCCGGCCAGTGTTCAGTTTATACACCGTTATATAGCATATGGTGTTGTTGCGCTAATAGGAATAATATGGTACGTTGGCTGGAAAAACGCTGTAAATGGAAATTTAAAAAGATCAATTGATTTACTTGTATCCCTAGTTTCTCTTCAATTTCTGCTAGGTATAATAACCCTTATTTATTCCGTTCCAGTTGTATTTGGTGTATTGCATCAGGCAGGTGCATTTTTTACATTCGGAGCTGTAATTTATTTGTTCTTTCAGCTTTCCCTGTCAAAGCAAAATTATTCAAAGGGTTAATAAACGGGAAAAATAAGTATTGAACATTTAAACGCTTGAGAAGGAAAATAGCGCATTAAAAAGCATTTGCCTTCTAAATCAGGATTGATTCAAAATATCTTTAATTAAGGATTGCCCCTGGTTTTTACCTAACAATAACCATCTTTTTAAAAGCAGTTTTGTTTTCTCCTGATTCAATAGTATAATAATAAATCCCAGTTGCTAATTCTGAAGTATTAACCCGAATGCTTCCTTGTTGTTCATATACAGGTATTTCGGTTATAACAGAACCCAGGGAATTGTATAGTATTATTTTATTGTTAGTATTCTGTGTTAAAACATTAAAGTTGATATAAGTATAATCATTTGCTGGATTAGGTTGGTTTTGAAACAAATATGTAAAATGATGTTGTGAAGTAAGAGTTGAAAGACTTCCAGTTGTGGTTACAATAAGGTCATCAAAATAAAATCCATCTCCCGTTTCATAATTGTCGGAAACAATTTTGTATCTCAAAAATATTTCCTGGCCAAGATAATCACTTAAGTTTATCTCTTCCTTTACCCAAGTGGTTTGTAGGCCATCATATAAAGGTTCTCCTGATACCTGGTTTGATGATCCCGGCTTGGTGTATTTACCGCATAATGGAGTCCAGGAGGAGCCATTTAAGGAGGCCATTACCTGAACATAATCATAGCCTGCTTCAATATCCCATTTGGCCATAAAAGTTAACATCGCAGAGGTAGCATCAACCAAATTGATTTTTGAGAGTGAAGTAATTGTCTTATTGATATTGTTTGCATAATTTCCATTAGGAGAATCTGTAATAGATGAAGAGGGTGAATAATAAGCATTTGAAGTTATTCCCCAGGTGCTTGTTTGCCAATTACCAAGATTGTTGCCATTATCAGCCAATAGAACAACAGGCAAGCCATAAATTTTTGTAATGGTATCATAATGTGTATACATGCCATTGTTTACTGCCAAAACAAAACTAAAGGCCTGTCCATCGTTAATGGCGGGATTTAAAGCTATACTTATTGAATCGATTTTAGATTCAAGCAAGTCCAGGCCAGAAAAAACTTTTGGTGCAGCGGCTGATGAAACATTGTTTAAAGGAATAATGCTTACGGTGAAATTTGCGGGATCCAGACCAAGTCTGACTATTTCAAAATCTATGTATGCATTTTTAACAGCAAGCATAGCAGGGGATTTATCCTTAGCCAGTGCAAATTTTCCTGCAAGATGTGCCATACTTAAATTCTGACGAATATTCACCATGCAAATGTCCTTTATCCTGGAAGAAGGGGGCCAGAATCCATCAGAACCTTCGCCTGCTTCTGGAGTCATTGCCATAGTTTTGTTTTTAGTAGTTTCTTCCCCGTACATCCAGTCATCAGAAGACCCATTAACTACATAGTTTACTGTTTGATCACCAGTTCCATATTTGTAATTGTTATCCCTGGTAAGTAACTGCGCATAGTTCACAAACAAAGCAGAATCTGGAGTATAATAAGAAGGCTGAAAGCCCCAGGGATAGATTAATAAATTTCCGTAAGTATGATAATTTAATGTGAGTTTAAAATCCCTTTGATTGCAAAAATCCCTTACAGCTTGGGTTTCGGGCTCTGAAAATGCTGCAGGGCCTCGGTACACATCTGAGCCACTTGAAGGAGATGATCCACTGTTGTCAAATCCCCAGGAATAACCATAATTTCTGTTTAAATCAACGCCAAAAGTTCCATCGCCATTGTTTTTTCTGTTTTTTCTCCACATACCGCCGCCATTTGGATTGGTAGTATAATTGTAAACATATCCATCAGGGTTTACACAAGGCACAAAAAACATTTCAAGATTATCCACAAGGTATTTTACTTCCGCATTTGTATCATAGTTTTCAAGCAAATACCACATATAATAGATTAACTGAGAAAGAGAGGCAGGCTCCCTGGCATGATGCAAAGCATTGTAAAACACTTCCGGCTTATTTTGATCCACGCTTGGATTGTCAGAAATTTTAACGTGATAAATTGGTCTGCCTTCTACACTATTGCCAATGGATTGCTTTACAGAAATAAGGCTAGGATATTTACTTGCCATGCTGTCCAGATTGTTTATCATTTCCTGAAAGGTAAAAAAACCACCCATTGAACCTAACTGGAAATTTTGTGGGCTTGGATAAACAACAGGTGTGTTGCAACTATTTCTTGAATCCCTTGAATCACTGCTTAAATCAAGCGTATTTTGACTAATATAAAATTCAACAACATCGTCAATATTTATTTCATATTGAAATCCACTTTGTTGAATTAAATTTATTTCATGTTCAGAAAAATCAGAAATAAAATAAACATCCTTTTTTACTTCGCCATGATCAGTAGTTACTCCCAGGGCGCCCAAAGCTTTTAAACCACCCGGGAGGGAATTGGTGTAAACTTTAACCTTTGAATATTTGGGTAATTCCTGTGATAATATCGGAAAAGAAAAGCTAAGGATAATAAAACCTGCAATTGTTAAGAGTCGGATAGTCATACTTGATTTTTTGACTAAGATAATCTAAAAAATAAATAGATGAAAGTAAAAAAGACTACAATAATTTTTGTTTCTAATTTTTTTTTTTAAAAATGACTTATTTTAAGAAATTATTTTTGCCTCAAATTCATGATATTATTTGTGTTTAATAGAAAAAAGAGCACTCTTATTGAGCAAAATTGCCATTAATTTAGTAAATTGCAACTAGATTCAAAAAATGACAATTAATTTCATTTAAATGCGCCTGTTTTTTTTAAGTTTTGTTTGTTTTTTAATTGCCCCTGTATTGTATTGTCAGACAGAAGTAATACAGCCGGTGCTAATTAATGATGCATATTTGAAAACAGCCAACCTAAGCCGTTCTGCATTTGAAATGTCCAAAAAAATTTATTTTGCAGACAAGCCCGCAATTAAAAATGCTCTTTCAGACAGCCTTGTTCTTGTATTTAATGAACTCGTATTTAACACAGGAATATTGCTGAAAGAACAAAATATTCAAAAAAAAGTAAAATCAGTTATAGAGGATATAAATAAAAAAACAATTTCCTATACAGGAAAAGTAAAAGAAATTAGAAAAGCACCTACTCTTGAAGGAAAAGATGCAATTACAGAAAAAATCATTTTTTTTTGTGGGTCAATCGTGGTAAATTCTTATTATGCATTTCTTACAGCTTCTGATAACAATCCGAACATAAAGGGTAAACTTCCCAATAACACCAATTTGAATGACAGTCTCGAGCTCTTAAATGCAGACAAGTCAACAAATTTTCTTTTCATGAAAGAGTATATAGGCTACAACAGCGGTCTTTCCTTCCAGATAAGAGATCTTCAAAAATATTTAGCGACAACAATGCCTAAGGAAGAAAGAATAGAAATGGAAAAACTGCTTGAAGAGTTAAAGGCAGAAAAATCAAAAAACGATCACCTTCTGTTTCTTACTGTGGAACAATTGAATGAAACCAGGGAAAAAATAATCCAGACCATAATTGAGGGGTATAATTTACAGGAGGAGTTTAAAGCATACGATAGCAATAAAGATGGAAAAATTAGCATAGAGGAAATCTATGTTACAATTGATCTGTTTTTGGAAGGAGGTGCAAATTTAAAGTCTGAAACAATTTATTCACTTATTGATTTTTATTTAGGCAGCGAATAATTGATTTATTTAATTCCATACCCTTTAAATATTGTTTTCCTAAAAACATTTCCCAAGCAACTGGAAAAATATATTTCTATCCTCAATCAGCCAACAAGTAAAACTTTAAATTAAATTTCAACGAATTTTTACTGTAAAGGAACTTGCATTAGCTGTAAAAAATAATCTTGTTTTACACCAAAATTGAGCCTTGAATTCTCAAGGTAGATGTTATTGAGAAAGGGAAAAAATCAATTCCACTTAAAGGTTTCCATCAGGTGATAAATATCCTTTTTGATAAAGTCTATAACAGGAGCTAATGAATCCTGGTTGGGAGGAGCATTGAAATAAAGAGATCCCCTTACAAAATGGTTGGTACTGTCGGTGATATAAAACTGAATGTTTGTTGCTGCATCCCCTTTAATATCATATAAAAGCCCATAAGTTCGGGCGGAATCATTAATAAAAAGGTTTTCTCTTATGTCGGTAGCTTTTGAGGTGTGTTTGTAGGTTAAAGATCTTGAATTCTCAATAAAGGTTTCAAGATTATTGTCAATTGGCTTGTAACTTAAATGTATTCTGGCATTAAACCGGTGAAAGTCAATATTCATCCAGCAGGGTTCAGCCTCAGGCCGTTCATCTTTCAAAACTTTCGCATAGGTTGGAAAATCAAATGAAAAAGGACATTGATCCTTGAGTTTTTGGTATTCTTTTTCAGGGAGATCAATCCTGAAATAGGCACGTGGTTTTGGAGAATAATCCTGTTCACAACTCTGTAAAAAGAGCACAATTGAAAGCAGGAATAAAACGTGTATTGTAAATTTTTTCATTGTTTGTTTTTATCCAGATCTCCGTTGTTAATAGTTACTTTAACGGTTTTAATTCTCCTTGAATCTACCGACTCAATTTTAAACGTATAGATGTTGAAATTTATTTCCGCCCCTTTTGCAGGAAATGCACCTTCAAGTTCTAAAATAAAGCCAGCAAGGGTATCTGATTCGCCTTTTGTTTGTTCAAAAATATCACCATCTATATTCAGAACACGGTATAAGTCATTCAATGCAGTTTTTCCTTCAAAAACATAATTGTGTTCATCAAGCTTGGAATAAACGAGTTCCTCTTCATCGAATTCATCGCTTATTTCACCAACAATCTCCTCCATAATATCCTCAAGGGTTACAATTCCTGATGATCCACCGTATTCATCAACAACTACAGCAAGATGTATTTTTTTTCGTTGAAACTCCTTTAAAAGATCATCTATCTTCTTGTTTTCAGGAACAAAAATGGGAGGACGTAATAATTTTTGCCATTCAAAACCTGCATCATTATTGAGGTAGGGCAATAAATCTTTAATATACAATATACCTGAAATAGTGTCAAAGTTTTCCTTGTATATTGGAATTCTTGAAAATCCGGATTCCACAATCTTGTCAAGTAGGGTTTTATAGTCAATATCATACTCAAAAGCAGAAACATTTACTCTTGATTTCATTATTTGTTTTACATCGGTATTTCCGAATTTCACAATACCTTTTAAAATTTGCTGTTCGTTGCCGGAAGTTTCTTCAGTTGTAGTTAATTCCAGTGCATGAGATAGATCACTAACTGAAATAGTATGACCCTTTTTCTTAAATCTCTTGTCAATGATTTTGGTAGAATTAACAAGTAATAAACTTAGTGGTTTAAAAACTTTTACCAGGATTAAAATAGGATAAGCCATTAATTTTGCCATAATTTTTTGATGTGTATTGGCATAAATTTTAGGAATTACCTCACCCATTAAGAGAATAAGAAATGTAACAAGCAAAACCTGGATAAAAAACAAAGCTACAGGATCGGTAATCATGTAGAACAGCTTATCTGTAAGTACTGTAGATAAAACAACAATACTTACATTAATGAAATTGTTTGCAATAAGAATGGTGGCAAGTAACCTTTTGGGTTTTTCCAAAAGGTGCAAAACGGTTTTAGATGAATTATCGGATGCGGATTCCAGCTCCTCAAGATCTGCAGGGGAAAGGGAGAAGTAAGCTACTTCTGAACCTGAGACCAATCCAGATAATATAAGCAATAAAAGCATTGCCATACTTCCCATTAGAAAGTATTGGTCAATGCTTGAATTGGTTAATAAGGTTAATAATGTTTCCAGTCCGCTCTGTTCGTCCAACTTTTATAAATAATGAGTAAGATGCAATGTTTTTGAATTAAACAGAGCAAATATAGTTAAAAAGGTAAATTATCAGTTGCTTCTTCAGAAGTAACTGCAATTTTTTCTGTGTTTCCAGAACTATTCATTGTTGTTGCATAATCCTCCTTTTTGTTCAACATAGTAAGGTTATCCCCTATAATCTCTGTAATGAACCGCTTATTTCCTTCTTTATCTTCCCAGGAACGTGATTTGATTTTGCCTTCAATGTATACAGTTGAACCTTTTTTTAGAAATTTCTCAGCAACTTCTGCCAAACCTCTCCAAAGTACAACATTGTGCCATTCGGTCTGGTCAATTTTGTTCCCGTTTTTGTCTTTGATGGTTTCGGATGTAGCAAGTGGAAATTTAGCTACTGCTATTCCGCCTTCCAAATACCTCACTTCTGGGTCTTTTCCCAAATTTCCAATTAAAATTACTTTGTTGATGCCTGCCATAAAAAAAATGTTTAAGGTTAATATTGTTTATACAAAAATATAAAAAATATCGATAATAGGAAATTTATTAGAGGGTTTCTAAGGTGGCTTTGCTGTTAAGGTATTTGTCGATTAAGCGAGGTATTGGAAATTGATTTAAAGTGTCAAAATGTATTGATTTTAATTCCTTTGGCAAGTTTTTCATCTCCTTGATTTCTATTTCATAAAAAACAGCGTAAATAATTTGATGGGAGAGGATATGTTTATATTCAAGAGATACCTTAATTAGATCCCAATTCACTCCGGTTAATTCTTTAAAAAATGGGTGTTTTAATATACTTAAAGGCTTTTCCCTTGATTTTAATTCTATTAATGGAAATTCATATAAATTTTTCCAAATATCCTGACCTGTTCTCTTTTGTACAAAAAGCCAATCGTTACTCTTTAAATGCAGGTAATGAAAAAACCTTTCTTTTTGTTTGGTTTTCTTTGCTTTTACAGGGCGTGAATCAATTGAATTGTGTTTCAAGGCAAGGCAATTTTGAGCAAAAGGGCATAAGGCGCATGAAGGTTGTTTAGGGGTACAAATAGTAGCGCCAAATTCCATTGTTGCCTGGTTGAACAAATCAGGCCTTTTAGCATCCATAAGATCTTTCGCCACTTCAAGAAATTGTTTTTTTCCTATTAATGAATCAATAGGAGTATTTATATCAAAGAGTCTAGAGAAAAACCGGAAAACATTTCCATCCACAACAGGATGAGGTAAGTTGTAAGCAAATGAAGCAATTGCAGCTGCTGTATAATCTCCCACACCCTTTAATTCCTTAAGCTTAATGTAATTATTTGGGAAAATCCCGTTATGTTCATTAGTGATTAGCCTTGCAGTAAAATGGAGGTTTCTAGCTCTTGAATAATATCCTAATCCCTGCCACAATTTCAATACCTGGTTCTCGTCAGCTAAAGCCAGGTCGGAAACAGTGGGGAATGAGTGTATAAAATTAAGATAATAGGGCAAGCCTTGGTCAACTCTTGTTTGTTGAAGAATAACCTCTGAAAGCCAAATGAAATAAGGATTTTTGGTGTTTCTCCAGGGTAAATCCCTTTTGTGTTGAAGATACCAGTTAATTAGAATCTCTGAGAAGTGCATCGGATAAGAGTTACATTTAAAAAGTCAAAAGTAAAGAATTATTTTTTTGTTTGATTTTTTAAAATTATCTTTGCAGCCCTTAAAACAAATAGTATTAACATATTAACATAAATAATTCAACAATTTTAATTTTTAGCATCATGACAAAAGCGGATTTAGTAGCGGAAATTTCTGAAAAAACCGGAATAGAAAAACTAGCAGTACAAACAACAGTAGAAGCTTTTATGAAGTCAATCAAGACTTCCCTTGAGAAAGAAAGAAATGTTTATTTAAGAGGGTTTGGTAGTTTTATAGTTAAAAAAAGAGCAGAAAAAACAGGACGCAATATTTCTAAAAACACAACAATTATTATTCCTGCACACAACATACCATCATTTAAGCCGGCAAAATCTTTTGTAGAAAAAATTAAGAAAAACGTAAAAGTATCTAAATAAAAAAAGTTGAATAAGTTTCAATTGATTGTTCTTTCAGGAGCAATTTTAATGTTCGTTCTTTTATATTTTGCACCTAAAACCGAATCTTTGGTTGAAAAGGCAAAAATTGCTTCTGTGGATCATAATTTTGAAACGCATGTTGCTGATTTTAAGGCCAAATTGCCTGCTGCTGAGCTTGAAAAGATTGTGCTGGTTGAAAAAGCATTGTCAAAATCCAGCAATCAGAATAGTTTGGTGCTGATTGATTCACTGATCGGATTATGGGATTTGAATAAAAACCCTGCTGCGGCTTCAATTTATGCTTTTCAAAAAGCAGAGATGACAAAATCAGTTGAGCATTGGCAAAATGCTGGGGAACGCTCATTTTATGCTGCCAGATTTGTTGAGGGCCATTTGTCCAAGCACATTTATGAACAGGCAATAAAAAGCTATGAAGAGGTTTTAAAAGTTCAACCCGGGAATTTAGATTCAAAAATAAATCTGGCAGTGTGTTTCGTGGAAAATTCTGTGGAACCCATGAAGGGGATCCTTTTGCTAAGAGAAGTACTTGAGGTTGATTCCTTAAATGTTAAGGCTCATCTTAATTTAGGATATTTTTCTCTAAAATCAGGACAATTTAATAAAGCAATAGATCGTTTTGAAAAGGTAATTGAAATCAAACCTGATTATATGGAGGCATACCTTTATATGGGAGATGTATACGAAACCAAGGGTGATAATAAAAAGGCCATTGAATGTTATGAAAAATATCGAGATGGGGTTGATAATGCTTCCCTGAGTGCCGAAATAGCGAATTACATAGAGAAATTAAAAATAAAATAATATAAACTTAAAAAAGAATATCATGCCAAGCGGAAAAAAGAGAAAAAGACATAAAATGGCAACGCACAAGCGCAAAAAACGCCTAAGAAAAAACAGACACAAGAAAAAGAAATAGTCTTTTTTTTCATAGATCAGTATTTGTTTCCAATACCGGACTCAATTCTGACTTACCATAATATATAATTAAAGGTAAGCCCTTGGTTTTAATAAAGCCATGGGCTATCTGTATTTAATTTAAAATAATTTTTGTGAATAATGAATTAGTAATTAATTCCTCACCCAACGAGGTAGTAATAGCCCTGCTTGAGAATAAAAGGCTGGTTGAATTACATAAGGAAAAGAGAAACAATGCTTTTTCTGTAGGTGATATTTATTTGGGAAAAGTAAAAAAGGTTATGACAGGGCTGAATGCAGCATTCGTGGATGTTGGATATGAGAAAGATGCCTTTTTACATTACCTTGATCTTGGTCCCCAAGTGCAATCTCTTTTCAAATACGTTAAAAATACCAGGAACGGAAAACAAAACCACTCCTCTTTATTGTATTTTAAAACAGAAGAAGATATACCCAAAACAGGAAAGATTAACCAAATAGTGCAAAGCGGCCAGGAAATAATGGTTCAAATTGCAAAAGAACCTATTTCAACCAAAGGGCCAAGGATAAGTTCCGAAATTTCTTTACCTGGAAGATATATAGTACTTGTTCCTTTTTCTGACAGGATTTCTGTTTCTCAAAAAATAAAGGATTCCGAAGAAAAAGAAAGATTGAAAAATCTTATAAAGAGTATAAAACCTAAAAATTTTGGTGTAATTATTCGAACAGTTGCTGAAAACAAGAAGGTTGCTGAACTTGATGCAGACATCAAAGATTTAGTTGACAAGTGGAATTCTTGTTATGAATCCTTAAAACCTGCTAAAGCTCCAGAAAAATTATTGGGAGAACTCGATAGAACTTCAGCTTTTTTAAGGGATATGCTAAATGCTTCATTTAACAATATCAATGTTGATGATCCTGCATTGTATGATGAAATGAAAACCTACCTTCAGACAATTGCCCCTGATAAGGAAAAAATTGTGAAGCAATATAAAGGCGACCTTCCAATTTTTGAATCCTTTGGGATTGAAAAGCAAATTAAAAGTCTTTTTGGAAAGACGGTGAATTTAAAAAGCGGAGCTTACCTAATTATTGAGCATACCGAGGCTTTGCACGTTATTGATGTAAACAGTGGTAACAGGGCTAAATCTGAAACCAGCCAGGAGGGCAATGCACTGGATGTAAATTTAGAGGCAGCAACTGAAATTGCTCGTCAATTAAGGTTAAGGGATATGGGTGGTATTATAGTGGTTGATTTTATTGACCTTCATGATGCTACTAACCGTAAATTGCTGTATCAGAAAATGAAGGATGAAATGGCCTTGGATAAAGCCAAACATACTGTACTTCCTCCAAGTAAATTCGGGCTCATTCAAATTACCCGCCAGCGCGTAAGGCCTGAGATGGATATTAAAACCACTGAAAAGTGCCCTGCCTGTGGGGGTTCTGGAGAGGTACAAGCAAGTATATTACTTGTAGATGAAATTGAAAACAATTTAAGGTACATCATACAGGAGCAGAATGAAAAATCGCTTACACTTGGTGTGCATCCTTATATTGAAGCCTATTTAACCAAGGGTATTTATAACTTCCAAATAAAATGGTTGTTCAAATATAAAAGGTGGATAAAAATTAAGCCAGTAAATGCTTATCATTTTGTTGAATACCGTTTTTTTAATGCGGCTCAGGAGGAAATAATAAAATAAAAGAGGCCGTCTCAAAAGTAAAATTTTGAGACGGTTTTTTTATTTTGATTTTTATTTAACTAATACAGCATTATAATTTTCCCCCAGATATTATTTTGAATCAAGTATTTTAGGTAACAAAAAAGGCTCTGTGAACTGTTTTTAATGCTGACACCCATCTTTTCTTAATGTTATGGGCGATTGCAATAATGCCGAACTCTGTATTTACTTTCTTGATGCCTCTTAATCAAAAGCGCTTGAACTGCATGTTATGTTTTATTTGACTCGTTATCGTTTCTTTGTAATTTAATCTTTTGTTGTTCGGACAAATATAACTGTCACTTGTTTCATCATATACCAGGTTTTCTAAACGATAAATGTTTTTCTTAAACTTTCTCGTCTGTTCATAATGGAAGTTCTGGAACTTTACATATGCGGTGATCTCTTTCTCTTTTAAATATTCATAATTTTGCTTCACTTCCATAACCTGCATCTGCATTGATGTTTGAGGTAATTTTGGTAAATGATTTTCAAAAGCATTTTCAAGGTGCGGGATTAAAGTTGTGCTATCGGAAGGTTTTTGATGGATGCTATAAGATAAAATAAACCTGTCTTCTGTTGCCATCTGCACATTGTAGCCAACCTTGAGTTGGCCATTTAACATATGATCTTCTTTCATTGGAATAACGGTTGCTTCCTGATCGGTCTTGCTGTAGCTAATACTATCGCCCATAATTTCAAGATCAGTTTCATACTTTTCAAGCCGCGGCAGATAATCCTTTAGTTGAAGAAAAAATTAAGGGGAGAAAATCATACTAGGACTTTACTCATTCTAATTTGAATTATTCATTTAAATTTTTGAACTATTTGTTATAACGTTTAACGAGCGGCTGGCGGCAAGAAGATAAAAGGGCAGTTTACGATAGCAATACTTTACATATAGATTGAATTAACATTCCTGTCGATGAAAAAATTGTTAATGTTTAGCTTTTTAGATTTTTATTTTTTTAATTAAAAAATAAAGCGCAACGGTAAGTTTTAAACTTACTGCTGCGCCTCTATAAAGCATTACTGTTTGAAAGGATTTAATTTTCTTTTATCACTTATTTAGGTTGCGAAATGACAGCACAATTAATAATTAGTCCATTATTTTTTAAACCAGCTATTGTTGGATTCACAATACCCATGGCTGCGGGGTCAGGAATAACTAAACCTGCATCTAATAAGGTCTTTAGCTGGTTAAGATCTTTTACACGCTTTCTTTGTCCGGCTGCTATTGCAGCATCTGTCCACAAATAAACATGAGCATCCCACATAGCACTGTAATTACTATTTGCTAGATCATTTTGAGGATCTTGCTGAAAAACATTGTTTGGTTCTAAACCTCCGTCTATGATAGTGGAGTTTAAGCCCTGACGCTCGGGATTATTTATTCCTGTTTCACCATTGGCAACTAATGCAAATCCTCTGTTTACTGACGGATCAGCCAATGTGTTTTTTCCGAAAATTGGCAGATGTTTTAGCCTTTCAGCATAGATGCCATTTTCTATTGTAGCAGGTACCGGGTCAGAAGCATCGGTAACAAGGTGATAAAAGAATTGATTGCCTAAATAAAAACCGTCTGACACCAAAAGTTCTACCTTCATCTCATCGTAATTGATGCTAAGTACCCTGTCCTGTACGCCTGAATTATTGGCGACTTGCGGTGCATTATACACGATGCCATTGGGCAACACTAATAAGGGTGAGTAATTAGCATCTCCTACTGAACCCGGGACTGCTGTGGATGGAGGAAACGCATTGGGTGACCCCTGTATTAAAACTCTTACCGGAGAAAAATCAACCGTACCCATAAATTTTATTTTACCAACTAGGTCAAATGTTACATTTTGAACTGCTTGTGTGCCAATCGCATACTTCATGATAGGTGAATAATTTACGCCAAGGCTTTTTGCATTTTCAAAATCGGATGACTCGGTAATTATATAATATGTTTTCTCCCCGTTGGCTGTCCAGCCTTGCAGCATAGGAAGCGTTACAGACTTAGCAGTCATGTTACTTAAATCCATGTCTATCGCACTTTTCATAAACACTGTTGGATCGGCATCATATTTTCCGCTTGGTTTTTGGGGGTATTGGGTAACAGGAGGATCGGTTTCGTCTTTTTCACAGCCAGCGATTACTACTAAAAAGGTTGCTAAATAAATTATTTTTCTTATCATAATATGGTTTTTTTAGTTATTTTTTTTATTGACTTTTTACTTTAATTATTTCTTTGGCAGCATCATTTTACCATTCATATCTATGCAATCACTATCTTTCATTTGCATGGTTGCACCATCCTTCATTTTAACTGAGCCATCCATCATCACCATTGTTCCATTCTTCATAGTCATGTTTTTATCCATCATCATAGTTTTTGCATCATTTTATGAAGTTAATAAATATTTAAAAAAATTCAAAGTTCTAAAACCTGATTTTCAAGATGAAAACGTATTTCGGAGGGATTGGAGAATAATTAGGGAACCAAGTGAATAGGATGGCGAAGGGATAGGTGATCCATTCAAGTTTGATGGCGGAGGGATTAATAAAAGGCAGAAGCTCTTTTCTTAATTCCCCTCCACGATTTTTATTTCTTCTTCAGTTAAATCGTAGAGTTTGTAAACGAGTTGGTCAATTTCTTTTTCATTCTCTTTTGAGTCTTCGCCTTTTTGTTTTTGTGAAATTATTTTATCTGCCAATTCATTTATTTCTTTTTCTTGTTTATTGGTTGGAATTGGTATTTGCAATGGAGACAATGCTTAACACTAATAATCAAATCTACTGTTCCGGTTTTTGGTGCAAAATGGTTTAACTCGTTTTCAATTAGCTTAGAGTTTAAAACACCAACCAAATATTTTAAATGTTTGCCCGCAGCTATACAAGTACTGTCTAATGTATAAGTTCCCGTTTTATCAAAACTAAAGCGAAGATTGAACCTATTCGTTTTCAAATTAATTTGGCTTTTCAAAATCAAGATAATAATCACAGGCTCTTAATTCTCACCAAAAATCACCCTTATCCTGTCTTTTTTCAGAGCTTGACTTATATAGCAATAAATGTTTTTCAATTGCAGGGTAACTTTCTTTAAGCCACATCCAAGCATCATCATATGGCAGTTCTCCATATCTTGGCGATGGTTCAGCAATATAATTAGCATTTGTTAAGCATCTGAACTAAATGTTCCTGAGCAATCAGCTCATCATAGGTATAAGGTAAAAGGCTTATCTGCAGTGGTGTGTTCGATTTAAAGACGACTTTGTTTTTTTTGCTTTCATATCCCAAAACAACACTCAACATGCTGAATACCAATAATTTAAATATTATTTTATTCGCATAATTATTAACAAAAAAAAGAGGCCATCCTTTTGGGACAGCCTCTATTATTTTATTATACTTAATCCTATCCTTCAATTTAATTTAAAATTTACTTTTTGTTGAATAGGTTTGAATATGGTTGTAAGCACTTTTTATTTCTGAAAGTTGTTTTTCAAGAATACTTCTAAGATCCATTGGAATTTCTTCATCCAATTCATCTTCATAATTCTTGATAGCATTTTCCTCACCTGTAACGGATGCATTTACAATTGCCTCACGACCTCCGTCTGTTAAGGCAGCTTTCATGTCCATCCATACTCTCCAGGTGTCGGCAATAATTCTTGTCCCTGCTTCTTCTGGGGAGGATTTGTCACTGAATGGAAGTAATTCTTGCTGGAATTTTTTGGTCTGTTGAGCATATTTTTCAAAAACAGATTTTAATTCTACGTCTTTAACATTTTTAGCAGCATTCATGTACCCTTCAATTCTTTCGTTGCAAACTTCCAGAATGTGATTTACATCTGATTGAACTTCTTTTTGATTTTTCATGTTATAAAATTTTAATGGTTAGTAATCTTTTTTCTGTATAAAAAATCGATCCAAATATTTTCCTGCAGTCTCTTTACTTGTTAATGCCAATTTACCAAGCTTTTCCCCCTGAAAAGTGCTTATTTCAGTAAAAACGCTCGTGTTTTATAATCATGTGCTAGTGTTTTATTTCCCCTTTTTGAGAATATTTTCCAAAAAATAGATGACATATAAAAATTCGAGCAAATGAAATTGCAGGGTTAATAAAACCTTGTTTTTATTATTTAGATTTCTTGCCAGGGTATTTCATTAAATCTGAGGAAGCCTTGCCCCAAACTGTATAAAAACCTCCATGAATTAACAAGCATTGTTAGGCTGTTCAGACCTGTGGGAGATGAAGCTGAAACAGGCTTATTCATTGGATTAGAAGCCTTAATTGTTAATTAAGGCATGGTATTTTATTAATAATTTTAGATAAATACAAACAGATAGATTGAATTTTTGACAGGTTTACAAAAGGGATAAGGGAAAAGCACCAATTCAAATCTGGAAGCTTTACTAATCAGAATAAAAAAATATAATTAATATAAGTTCATTTTTTAATAAACATCAAGGGCTTATTTAATAACAAGAGCTTATGGAAGTTTCCGAATTGAAATTTTTTTCTGAAAAAACTAGTCCTTTCATTAATTCAAAGGGGATTCAATTGAATTTTTTGAAAAACCAGTTGTTCGTAAAGTTTACATTTGATATGATGGTATTTACAGATACCAGTTGGGAATATATTAACCAGCGGCCGCGCCAAATTGTTCAAGAGATGGCCAAATACCAGCAAATTCTTTTTGTTGAAGAACCATTCATAGACCAAAGCATTCAAAAAGAACATTACCGCGTTATTAAAATAATTGATAATCTTATTGTTATTAAACCAGTGCTCAGGCATTTGGACGATTTGAAAAATGTGATCCATTCCTTATCAAAAAACACCAACATTCCTGTTGGTTGGTTCTCTTCTGCCACTTATTATCCTCTTATAAAAGAGTTTAGGTTTAAAAAGATAATCTATGATATAGAAAATGAACTAATAAGGCCTTCTGATATTATGGAAAGCAATGAGATGAAACTTATAAAAAAGAGTGATATAATAATTACTGGAAGTAAAGCCGAATTTGAATCAAAATCACTTTCACATAACAATGTTCATTGGATTCCAAGTCCGGTTGATGACATCTTTTTGGTGCAGGATAAAGAAATTTCATCCGCTCCTGCCAATCTGGTAAATCCCGAAAGGCCTATAATTGGGTATTGTGGTTTAATTGACAGCCGAATAGATTTTGAGTTTTTAGAGAAAGCAGCCATTAATATGCCATTTGCAACATTTGTTTTAATTGGCCCTGTTTTAAATTCAGGCAGGGAAAAGCTTCCGGAACATAGTAATATTTGTTACCTTAATCTTTCCAAATACAATTCAATGCCTAGTTATTTAAAAGCAATTGATGTGGCCATGGTTCCTATTGCAGTAAATGAAAATAATCGTTTTGTAAGTTCCTCCATTGTTTTAAAATACATGGCTGCCAATAAGCCCATTATTTCTACGGCTCTCTATGATATTGAAAGAGATTATCACCATTGCATTGATATAGTTAGAACTCCGGAAGAATTTTGTGTTACTGCCTCAAGAAAGCTTATTCCAAATCAGGTTGCAAATGAGGAAAGATGGTTCTGTTACAACCAAATACTGAACAGAAATTCCTGGACTGGAACTGCAATGGAAATCCAAAAATTAATTAATGGAAAATAGGGTTATTTGGCCTTACCCACTTTTCTAGAAAGTCACGATTAGTTTCGAATAGCACAACGGAAATGAATAGTGGCAGTTGGGCGGTGCGTGAGGGTGTTTGTTTTTTTCAATAGAGGTGGGATGAAAAATCAATATTCTTCTTGGGAGAGTTAGAAGCTTATTTGCAATTTTTGGTTTGAGAGCACGGCTTGCGGGAATTGCGAATATGCTTTTAACTGTGAAATAGTTTGCATTTCAATTAAAGACTTTTTGGTATTATTGTTCAAGTAACAGATTGATTCCTGTTTCTAGATTACCTAATTCTCTTATAACTATTGCCCAAATTATTTCATCGGAAACGGTGTCATATCCGTGAATAACTTTATTTCTGGTATCAATTATCTTTCTTGCATTAACAATAGGAAAATCTGGATTTGATTAAAGGATTCTGTTCACGGCCTCTCCAATTATTTCAATATTTCTCTCAATCGCTCTTTTTGTTTTAAGGACTCTTTGAAAAACATAAAAGTCTTTTTTATCTGGAAGAAAAACATTAAATTTCTGAAATTGCTTGCTTTATGTCTGCAAGCCAAGTCATGATTTCATTTTCCATAAATCAAGACTTTTGTTTTATCTATTTGTTCTTTAAGAAAGGGATTCCTAATCGCCTTTTGCTCTAATAAATCAATTTGTCTATGAAGTAGGTTTTCTAACTGAAATTTCAAATTAAAATAACTGTCTGAATAGGAAATTGGATCATTTTCTTCAATATCAACTACTAAATCAATGTCACTATCCGGTCTGTACTTGTCCGATGTGATTGATCCAAATGCAAATAAAGTTTTAACCTTGTTCAGATAGCAAAGTTTTTTTATTTGGTCTATATGGGTAGTAATCTCTCTCATAGTCATAAATGTACAAATTTTGTCAATTGTAATCTTAATTTCAGACTATTCTGATTAAAAATCGCAGAAAATGGGGCAGTGGAAATGGCTCTTTTTGTTTTTTTTGCGGGAAAAAATTTATGTGATTTGGCAAAAATAAAATGTGCCATTTCTTGGGATGGCAATATTGATTTTTTAGTGCGTGAGGAAAAAAACAAGCAAGAAGCGATGGCATCTCCAGGTGTTGAAAGTTTGCAGAGAAGTTAACAAATGAAAAAGGCAAAAAAGGCCTGCAAGCCTTTGATACTTTTTGCTCTAAAAGGCTGACGCATAACTGTGCACTTTCTGTTGTGGTTTTTGAGGCCTTTTTTATCTTTTTATTAAAATAGGTAAATTTTTCCTTATTGAAATTTATCTTCAAAAACTTTGAAATAGTATATGTATTGTTTTGGGTTGGATAAGCTGTTCTTTTTTTGCATTAAATTTTTTTCTTCAACTGTATACTATTTTATTCATGCAAATGTTCTTAATTCCCTAGTACTATTGGTTTTTGATTAATCAGGGAGGTAAAACAAATTGCAATGAAATTCATACTCATATTAGTAGCATTATTTACAACTTTTACTTTAATCACTTCATTTTCTCTTCCACCTAAGGAAATAGAATCAAGAATAAACTCACTTGTAGAAAAGTATTTAAGCAATCCGGAGAATGCCGGGTTGTGTATTGGAGTGGTAAAAGGGGATAAGGAAATGTGTTTTTGTTATGGTCAAAAGAATAAATTTACGCAAGCAGCTGTTGATTCGAATTCAATATTTGAGATAGGTTCTATTACCAAAATATTTACATCACTTATTCTTGCCCAGGAGGTTGAGCGTGGCAAAATGAATTTGAAAGACAAGCTCTCTGATTATTTCCCAGGGGGGTTAATTAGTAAGGATTGCTCGGAAATAAATTTACTGCAGCTTGCCAGTCATTCTTCCGGCTTACCTCGCCTTGCAGATAATTTCTGGTCATCCGTTGGCGATAAAAAAAATCCCTATTGTGATTATTCGGAAAAGTATTTGCTTAATTATTTAACCCTTGCCAAGCCTTATTATAAAATTGGAA
This sequence comes from Bacteroidota bacterium, assembly GCA_013696965.1. Lineage (NCBI taxonomy): Bacteria > Pseudomonadati > Bacteroidota > Bacteroidota bacterium. The sequence continues at coordinate 126,982 of JACCXN010000044.1, forward strand.
CAAGGTATAATTATTCGAATGTAGGATGTGGCTTGTTGGGATTTGTTTTGTGCAGAAATATGCAGTCCTCTTATCAGGAACTGGTAAATGAGAATGTTTGTTCTCCCTTGGGAATGAAGAACACTTCAGTAAATATAAATAACCTTCAACTTTTAAATCTTGCCTCGGGGCATTCAAAAGGCAGTGTAGTGAAAAACTGGGATTTTCAGGACGCTACGGCAGGGCAGGGGGCATTAAAATCAAATGTACTTGATATGATAAAGTTTATCAGGAATAATTTATACCCGGATCAAAGTCCTTTTAATGGGGCAATAAGACAAACTCAACAGATCCATTTCATAGATTCAATGAATGGAATTCAAACTGGCTTAGGGTGGCATTTAGGCTATTTTTCCAATGAAAAATATTTAGAACATACAGGGGGAACGGGAGGGTACAGGAGTTTTCTTGGAATTATTCCTGAGAGTAAAATAGGAATTGTTGTGCTTAGCAATTCCGATAATGATGTATCTGTTTTAGGAAAGCAGATATTAAAAGAATTTCATAAGAATACATTTTAGGGAAAAATTTTCTCAAAAAGCCTTTTTTTATTTAGCCTCATTTTTTATCACTTATTATATTTCTTTGATAACAGGCATTATTCTATAGAATTATTGGAACTACTAAGAAAGTGACTTTCAGCATTGGTATGGTTTTTTGGGGTTAATAATTGTCAGATTAACTTAAATTAAAAATTATATACATATGAAAAAGTCATTTTTTTTAGCTTCGGTAATCGCTATTAGTTTCTTTCTTTATGCCTGTGAACCAGGTGCGAATGATAGAAACGGTGCGCCTGGAGAAGATGAAACAACAACAACAAATGGTTACCAAGAGGAGCCTAATGGTGCAGTACGCGATAGGACAGATGAAGGTGTAATGCCTGGGGATACCGTGGAAAGATTTGAAGGCACAACGGGTGGATATGGCACCGAAGGCACAACGGGTGGATCTGGTACCCAAGGCACAACGGGTGGATCTGGTACCCAAGGCACAACTCAAGGAGGAGGAAGCGAAACTGAGGGTTATGGCACTCCGGAAGGTAGCCAGGGCACAACAGGAGGGCATAGTGGTCATGGTGGAGCCACAGGAGGAGCAACAGGTCAGGATACAATTGGTAGTCAAGGGACAACTGGAGGAAATAAATAATATTTGAATACGTAATCCAGGATTTTTATTTGTTAATATTAAAAGTCCTGGATTACTTATTAATAGATTATTGGTAAAAAACAATTGAATAGACGATTCATTGACTCAGTTGTGAAATGGAAAAAATCAGTACTTGCTTAAAAAACATTTTCACTTTAGAACTTCGCTCTCTTGCGCTTCTTCGCATTGGTATGGGAGCAGTAATTCTTCTGGATTTATGTATACGAATTACAGATCTCAGAGCCTTTTATTCAGATGAAGGAGTTCTTCCTCTTGAAACCCTTTTTTCATACATTTGGAGTTCCTGGGGTATTTCCATTTATACTATTTCCGGGCTTTGGCAAATTCAGGCGTTGCTTTTTATGGTGTCCGCCTTGTTTGCGTTTTTTTTACTTATAGGGTATAAAACTCAACTCTCCTGTGTTCTTTGTTGGTTTTTCATGCTCTCGTTGCATGCAAGAAACCCATTGATATTGCAAGCAGGGGATGATTTGCTTCGACTGGTTCTGTTTTGGGGTATGTTTCTTCCACTGGGTAACTATTATTCTCTTGATTCATTAACAAAACCAGCACCTTTAGCAAAGCAGGTTTTTAATGTAGCCACGGTGGGTTATTATATCCAGATTTTATCGGTATATTTTTTTGCTGCACTTTTAAAAACCTCCCCTGAATGGAGAAGCGAGGGAACGGCAATATACTATGCATTAAGTCTTGACCAAATGGTATTGCCCTTGGGAAAGTTAATTTATCCCTATCCAAATTTATTGAAATGGATGACACATATGGTATGGTATTTAGAATTGCTTGTTCCTTTTTTATTTTTGATGCCTTATAAAACCTCTTTCTTTCGTAAGGCAGGAATTCTAGGATTAATTTTCCTACACACAGGAATAGCACTTACTTTGTTTGTTGGATTGTTTTATATTATTGGAATAGTTACCCTGTTTGGAACAATTCCTAAGGATTGGGCAGTACGAATTGATAAGAAAATAGTGGGAATCAGGTTGTTTCCTTCCAGCATATTTGAGCAAGGGACTTATGGCATTGGCAAGTATTTTCACTTAAACCGGACTTTAAAAACCCCTTTGAATATGCCTGCCAAAATATTTTTGGTTCCGCGTAATTTTGTATTATCTTCTGTAATTGCCTATACTTTGTTACTAAATTGGCAAACAACAGAATATACTATTAATTATTTGTATCGCTACGATATTGATTTTATTGGACAATTTTTAAGGATAAATCAAAAATGGGGGATGTTTTCACCTGCTGTATTTAAGGAAGATGGATGGTATGTTTTAGCAGCCACAACATATAGTGGACATGTTATTGATATTGGAAGGAAAGGAAAAGCAGTGGATTATAAAAAACCTAAGAGCGTAGTTGCAATAATAAAAAATGACAGGTGGCGTAAATTTATGGAGAACAGTATTGCAGAACGGTATTCCTATATGGGCCCTCTTTATTGCAAGTTTATGTTTAAAAAATGGAATGATGCAAATCCAAAAAACAGAATTAAAGATTTACGGATAATATATGTAATGGAAACAACAGGTGCTAATTACCGTAATGAAGAGCCCGTACATATAGAATTAGCTTTTATTTCCGATTAATTTAGTGTAATATGCTGAAAATTTACAAGTTAAAACAAACCGAATGAAAGAGTTAAAAGCACCAGTGATATTGTATGATGGTGTATGTAACTTTTGCAATGCAATTGTTACTTTTATTATAAAGCACGACAAGGAAAAGAAATTTCTATTTGCTCCTATTCAAAGCAAGCAGGCAAGGTTGTTGTTGCGAAACCTGGGAGAACCATTTGCAAACCTAAAAACTGTTTACCTTGTTGATTCAGGGCAAATTTACAAGAAATCAGGGGCAGTATTTAAAATCGTCCAAAAATTACATTACCCCTGGAAATTGTTATCCCTATTCAAAGTGCTGCCACTTGGGTTTACTGATTATTTGTATAGCTTAATTGCAAAAAACAGATACCATTGGTTTGGCAAAACCAATGAAATAATAAAACCAAATGAAAAAGTAAAGGAAAGGTTCTTAGCAGATTAATCCACCCTTTGTTTTATAAGCTTTACTTTGTTTACCCTGAACAAAATTAGAGAACTTATAGCTAGCGTGGCAAGTATTTTAGAAAAAATAAGCAAATGCAAATCAAGATATGTAATCAATAAATAAGAAAAGCAAAATAATAAAACAGCAACCAGAGAGATTAAAATTTTTTTCATGTTCTTTAAATATATTAATTAGAGAATTGAATTTCTTTTACTTAAAAAGAAGGAATTGGTTTCAATTTTTTTTTTTTACCTTTATGTAAGAAGTTAAAAACAAAATTGTATCTTTGCAGTCCAAATAAAAAAAAGCGCAATAAAATATATTGCGGGGTAGAGCAGGGGTAGCTCGTTGGGCTCATAACCCAAAGGTCACAAGTTCGAATCTTGTCCCCGCTACTAATAAAAAAGCCTTCAAAACTATATGTTTTGAAGGCTTTGTAGCTTTGAGGAACAGGAAAGGAAATGGAGATTAATGAATAGGAGTTCTGCTGGATATACTCATCCACCTATGCCAAAAGAATATGAAAAACTATGAATCCGATCTAAGTAACCTGCTTGGTATGCCTCAACCCAAAGTAAGAAGGTATTTAAAAGAGTATTGTAATAATCGCCTCGGCAGAAAACTCTTTAATGACTTACACTTGGGAAAATTCAAAAAAGATAAAGGCTGTAAATTTTTATGTGCTTACATAGTTTTCCGGCTCTTCGAAAACCTCCACATTTTTAGTTGAATCAGAACATACGGTAATTGTTAGTATTGCCGAATCCGCTGTGATCATCTTTGTTCTATGGCTTTTGAAGCAATATTGAAGGAATCGTGTGATGATGGGATGGGATTTTCACAATAAAATAAGTGTGCTTAAAATGATCTGGACTTTTTGAAATTGGTGGTAAGGTTATTGTTTATTATTTGTTAAGGCGAATGATTAGGTTATAGATTGAATTTATTAAATTCATTTTAATGATTATCAATAATGGAACAAGTAATTTTTAAGAAGCTTTTTCACAGGGGGAATTTTCAAATTGGCATTGTTTTTAGGCGCAATAATGAAATAGTAGAAAAACTAAAAACAATATTTTCACTCTGGAGTAAGACCCACAAATGTTGGTATGTTAAATACAGCAAGGAGAATTACCAAAAACTTAAAGTTATATTTAATGATTCAGAAATAACCATTGAAAAACCGGAAGGGACACATACAGTTTTGGAGCCTGGTTTGGAAACTCACCAAGAAAATGCTCCCATAGAATCCAGCAATGGAATCGCACTTCAGCAGTTAGAAAATGATGAACATAATTCTTTCATAGAGAATGAAGGTTTAAGGGAAGAGCCTACTAGTTTGAAAGCTACTTCTCCACCAAATGTGTTGGCCAAAGGAATTTTAGATATTCAGGAGTCTGGCTTGGAAAAGGACCAGGAAAATGCTCCCGTAGAATCCAACAAGGGAATGGCCGTTCAGGAAATTGAAATTGATGGACAAAATAAAGAACAAGCAGGGTTAAAAGCAAAGTTTGAAGTGCATCCCGATATTGGAAAATATTGGGTGCTGAGTTTGGCTTATTCCAGACCAATAAGCATTGCCATGCTTAAAATCAAGGGTGTTTATTGGAGTAATAATTACAAAGTGTATATGATTTTTCGTCATGTAAACGTAAAGAATAAGGTGGAGGCTTTGCTTGGCATAAAAGATCTTTTGCCTAGTAATTACTATGTAAATGAACAGAATGACAAATTTACTGCCGGGGAAATAATTATCAGTGTATTTCTAAGTGGAAAAAAATGGATGAAAGTTCAGCTCCCGGAAATTGCTGCCATAATTAACCAGGTTAAACGATTACAGGGAAGTAAATATAACATGGATGAAATGGTATATTTGCTTCCCGCGACACCCGGAGTACTTAAAAATTTAGCGATAATTGCAGAACAGTTCGGCATCAAAGTTATAAATGAGCTTCCAAATGGATATGCTAATACAAGGAATGAATTAAACATAAAAAGTATTAAACTTCAGGAGGCCGCAGAAAATTTACGCAAGCAGGTTCCTGCATCGTCAGAGATTTATCTCACTTCAATGCTGGATTATCTATTGGCAAATAATTACAGTCACAATACCATCCGCGTTTACACATCATCATTTATTCAATTTTTGAGGCATTTTGGCTATAAAAATCCTGATGATTTAAGTCAGAATGATGTAGTAAAATATTTAGGAAAAATGATGCTCAAGGGGCTGTCCGCATCTGCGGGTCACTCCCTGGTAAATGCACTGTTGTTTTATTACCGGAATGTATTAAAGCGAGAGCGTTTTGAAATAGATTTACCCAGACCAAAAAAAGAAAAAAAACTTCCAGTAGTATTAACTATGGCAGAGTGCTTTAGTGTTTTTGCTGCCATAAAAAATCCTAAACACAAGTTGTTGTTGCTATTGGCCTATGGAACAGGTTTGCGGTTAAGTGAACTAACGCATTTAAAATGGGAAGACATTTTGTGGGCAGAATATAAAATACACGTAAAACAGGCAAAAGGCAAAAAGGATAGAATTGTAGGATTACCACATTCCATCGTTGTTTATTTAGAGCATTATCGATCACTATATCCGAGTGCAATTTGGGTATTTGAGGGCCAATATAAAGATGAACCGTATAGTTCAAGGAGCGTACAAGCAGTAATGAAAAGAGCCATAACCGAAGCCGGCCTGGAAAAAAATGCCACAGTTCATACTTTACGGCATAGTTTTGCCACACATTTATTAGAATCCGGAACAGATATTCGATATATACAGCAATTGCTTGGTCACAACAGCATACAAACCACAACTATATATACTCATTTAACAAGCAAAGCAGCCAAAAAGATCCAAAGTCCATTAGACAACATGGCACATCAGATAGTAAATAAAAAGAAGCTAGAATAATTAACCCCAATTGTTTAGTAGCTTTAATAAAAACAATTCAAATAAAAATTAATTTACCATTAAATTTTTGCCTAAATTGGCAGAAGCAAAAACAGAAAAACTTTTAAAAAAGTACTATGTTTATTCCGATATTTAAGAGTTATAAGCAAGCCTAGGGGGCTGTGCAGCAAACCCTTGTCTAGCAAGCCGCACCGCCCTTTGCCTATCCTTCTGTATTTTTTTATTTTTCCCCTCACGCACTTTTTTTAATTTAATTTTTGCCATTGCACACAAATGCCACATTTACTTTTGCCCTTCCCGCGAAAACCCTTCCCACCTTGCAAAAGTAAAAGAGGCATTTCTCCCACCCCTTAAACAAAAACCAAAAGTGCCATTATTCTTTTATTGCGTTTGTTTTTTTAATTTTTTTAATAATTTATTTTTGTCTTTAAGAGTTTTAGCATCAGGAACTTTAGAAACAATTTGTCTGACAGTGGTTATTGAAGTGTTGAATTTAGTTGCTAATTCCTGTGCACTGTTTCCTTTTGAAAACAAGGCAATAATTGATTTTTCAAATTCTTGTTTTTTTAATTGTTTTATAGTTTTTTTTCTGACAAGAAATAATTTTGCTCCTTGTTCTCTAATAATAACGAGTCTTATAGCTTCTGGAGTAAGCCTATATTTCATTGCTATTTCCTTTATTGACTTTCCTGCCATATAGGACTTAATAATCTGTTTATTGCGTTCTATTCTTTCATGATTAATTTTATATTTTACTATATTTTCTTTTTTATAGACTTCTATTTCTTTTGTAAGTATTTCAGTATTTCCTTGTATTTTATCACGGAGATAAATAATATACTCCTTTTCCTTCTTAAGCTTAGATTTCACTATATTTATTGAATGAAGTACTGTTGCATGATTTCGATTAAAAACTTGACCAGCTTTTATACTAGTGAATTTTAAATCATTTACTAAGAAATAAAAAATCAAAGCCCGGCAATATACAACTTCTTGTTTTCTAGTTTTAGAAGAAAGTATTTTTGGATTTAGTCTAAAATAATTGCAAACTAATTTGATTAGCTTTTCAGTTTCTTTTTCAGGCGAATTAATTAATTCCATTTAATTAAAGTTTCAATTAAGTTGATTTGCTATTCTTACAATCTTACGCTAAATAAATTAAAAACACATAATAATCCAAAACAAATTAATTTTATAAATTTCCATTATCTAAAGAGTGAATGACTGGAAACAGCCAGCCCACGGGAAAAGCACATTTCCAATTCACACCGCCAACCGCTCAAACCAAAAATTGTAAATAAGCTTCTCCCTTTCCTCCCCAAGAAAATTAAATTAAAAAAATCCCCCCTCAAAAATAAAAAAATACCCAAGTCGCACTAGCCATGCAAAGTATAGTACAGACAATTAAGCACTATTCATAAAAGCCTTTGATAATGCAGCTTTCCAAGCATTAATGAACATAAGGCCAGCTTATAACATTGCATATCCTCAAGTGGCGGTCTAGGTGCTCTATTGCAAAGCCTTTGATTTCTATTAACTTTGCTGCTCGCGGTTTTTGGTTCGGTGCAATAATCGCCACCTGCGTATATGCAAATAACGTTA
>JACCXN010000045.1 GCA_013696965.1 Bacteroidota bacterium
TTCAATGCAAAAATAAAAGCTTTTAGGTCTGCTTTTAGAGGAGTTAGAAATGTAAGTTTTTTCTTGTTCAGATTAGCAAATATTTATGCTTAGAAATTTGCAGCCCCCAACTTTTCCGCTTGATCCCTTTTTTATTACTTAAACTTTTTATCTTTATGTTAAGAATTAATAGTATAAAAAATCATAGAAAATGGAAGAATTTGTTTCAAATAGAATACCCATTACTGCCTGGGCAGAAGCAGATAGACCACGGGAAAAACTATTACTTAGAGGTAGGGCCTGCCTTTCTGATGCTGAATTAGTGGCTATTTTAATTGGTTCTGGCAACAAAGAGCTTTCTGCTGTTGAACTGGCCAAGGTAATTCTTCAAAAAACAGGAAATAATTTGAATGAACTTGGAAAATTATCTGTTAAGGAATTAACAAAAACAAAAGGAATAGGTGAGGCCAAGGCAATCTCTATTGTAGCCGCAATGGAACTTGGCAGAAGAAGAAAGGATGAGGAAATTTCTAAAAAAATTAAAGTTACCTCAAGCCAACAAGCCTACAATTACTTTAAACCTATGCTGCTGGATCTTCCCCATGAAGAATTTTGGGTAATTATGTTAAACCGTGCAAATGTTATTATTAAATCAGAAAAAATAAGTCATGGTGGTGTTTCAGGAACAGTTGCTGATGCAAAGCTTATTTTTAATAAATCTTTGGAGGTTCTTGCCAGTTCCGTTATTCTTTGTCACAATCATCCCTCTGGCAACACAAAGCCAAGCGATGCAGATATTAGCCTCACAAAAAGGCTTAAAGAAGCGGGTAAGTTTTTAGAAATCCCGGTTATTGATCATCTTATTTTTACTGATACTGGTTATTTTAGTTTTGCAGACGAGGGGATTTTATAATTTTGTGCCAGGCACTATAATTTTTAATACGTAAATTAATTAATGATTAAAATTATAACTATAATAGGAGCAAGGCCCCAAATAATAAAAGCTGCAGCATTAAGCAGGGCTATTAGCAAGGCTTCCAATAAAATAACTGAAATAATTGTGCATACCGGCCAGCATTACGATCAAAACATGTCTGCTGTTTTTTTTGAGGAGCTTGGTATTCCCCAGCCAAAATACAATTTGAATTCCGGATCAGGCATGCATGGAGAACAAACTGCAAAAATGATTGCAGATATTGAGAGTATATTGATTAAAGAAAAACCTTCTTGTATTGTGCTTTACGGGGATACAAATTCAACACTTGCCGGTGCCATTGCAGCCTCTAAAATATTAGTTCCAGTGGTTCATATTGAAGCTGGCCTGAGGTCTTTTAACAAGAAAATGCCTGAGGAAATAAACAGAATTACCTGCGATCATGTTTCCACATTGCTTTTTTCACCTACCAAAGCAGGAATCAAAAATTTAACTAAAGAAGGTTTTGATCCTAAAAACAATCCTCCTTATACAGTTGACAATCCTGGTGTTTTTCATTGTGGGGACATTATGTATGATAATAGCATTTATTTTTCAATGCGTGCAAATGAAAAAACGAATGTAATAAGTGAAAATAAATTAAAGCCAAACAAGTATATATTGGCAACCATTCACAGGAACAACAATACGGATGAACCTGAAAATTTAAATGCATTGTTTGCTGCTTTAAATACCATTTCAACAAGCAAAAAACAACAGATAATTCTTCCATTGCATCCGCGTACTGCATCCCTGCTTGAAAAACACCTGGATAAAGACCTATATAAAAGCATCAAAAACAATAAAGATTTTAAATTAATATCACCTGTTTCATTTTTGGAAATGATTGCCCTGGAAAAAAACGCTTTACTGGTTATAACTGATTCCGGTGGAGTACAAAAGGAAGCTTACTTTTTCAAAAAACCCTGTATTATATTGCGGGAAGAAACAGAATGGACAGAATTGGTTGAAAATGGTTGTGCTATTTTATCCGGAACTGATACAGAAAAAATAATTAATGCTTACGATTATTTGGTAGAACAAAATAATTTTGAATTTCCTGAAATTTTCGGAGATGGAAATGCAGCTGAATTTATAAGTGAAACATTAATAAGCAATTTTTCATAAACATAAAAATGATACTTATTTATTGCCCAAAAATCACCAACAGGATTCGTTATATTTTCAATTTGATTTTAAAGGATGTTATTGGAGTTGAAGCCATTGAATTTACTACCAATGAGCAAAAATTTGAAAGCTATCAAGGAGTTAAAATAAGTTATCATTCTCATCCAATTTCTGATGAATTGTTTTTTTTATCAAAATCTTTGCTTTTTGAAAACGACATTCGGGATTATGACATTGAAGTATCAGAATGGGAAGGGCATAAAATATTTTTTCAAACCAATAAAACATCGGCCCTTCCTTTTGATCCATTTTCTTCTGCCTTTTTTCTTCTGAGTCGTTATGAAGAATATTTGCCTCATATAAAAGATGATTTTCAACGTTACACAGCTGAGGAAAGCCTTGCATTTCAAAAAGGATTTCTTGAAAAACCTGTAATTAATCATTGGTGCGAAAAAATTAAAATGCTGCTAAAAAGCAAATATCCCCAATTGCATTTTCTTCCAAGAGAATTCAAATTTATTTCTACAATTGATATTGATAATGCCTATGCCTATAAAGAAAAGGGATTTGTGAGAACAATGGCAGGGCTAATAAGAGCAGCATTTAATTTACGAATGGATGAAGTGTTTCAAATTTTAAAAGTGATATCAGGAAACCAACCCGATCCTTTCGATACTTATGATTATCAACTTTCCGTTCAAAAAAAATATAAGCTGGATGTAATTTATTTTATTTTATTGGCAGATTATGGTATAAATGATAAGAATGTACTCGTACAAAGCAGGAAATTCCAATCCTTAATTAAATCCCTTGCGGATTATTCGGAAGTTGGAATTCATCCGGGTTTTAATTCAAATAAAAGCGTTAAGAAATTAAAGGAGGAACTTAACCGTTTAGAAATTATCCTGAATAGGGAGGTGTTTAAAAGCAGGCAACACTTTTTAAAATTAATACTTCCTGAAACCTATAGAGGTTTAATTGATCTTGATATTACCGATGATTATACAATGGGTTATACTTCCAAAATAGGTTTTAGGGCAGGTATATGTTCCTCTTTTAATTTTTATGACCTGGATCTTGATATTGAAACAAAACTTAAAATTCATCCCTTTTCAATTATGGATGCTACATTAAAATATTATATGAAATTAAGGCCAGAAATAGCCATGGATTACATTATCCCGATAATAAATGAGGTGAAAGCTGTAAATGGTACATTCATAAGCATCTGGCACAATGATTCCTTAAGTAACGATAAAAACTGGAAGGGTTGGCAATATGTTTATGAAGAAATGGTTAAATACGCAAGTTCTAAATGATCCATTTCCTTGAACACAATCAAATTGATAAGACAAAATGGAATGAGCTTATTTACAATGCTCATAATGGTTTAATTTACGCTTACTCCTGGTATCTTGATTTGGTTTGTCCTAACTGGGCAGCCTTGGTAAATGAGGATTTCACAACAGTTATGCCCTTACCGAATAATAAAAAATTTGGAATTGATTATTTATTTCCTCCTTTTTTTGTTCAACAGCTAGGGGTATTTTGCTTATCTAATTTTAAATCTCAAGAAGTGGATAGTTTTATTAGGGCTATTCCCGAAAAATACAAATACATTGAAATTCTGTTAAATTCAGAAAATGTTTCCTTAGAGAAAAAAAAAGGCATTAATTTGAATAATAACCTCGAATTACAGCTCCATAGCAACTATGAATTCCACTATAAGGAATTTTCAGAAAATACCCGCCGCTCAATTGTAAAAGCTGCTAAATATAATTTGCAGGAGGTTTATTTGGAATCCCCTGTTCCTATTATTGATTTATTTAGAAAAAACCGTGGAAAAGGGATCAATAATTTAAAAGACAAACATTATGCATTATTCAAAAAATTATGCACTGCTTGTAGTGAAAATGCAAGCATAGAATTAATTGGGATTAAGGAACAGGATCAACTTATTGCCGGAGCGGTATATTTCATAAAAAAAAACAGAGCTATTTTCATTTTTTCTGGCACTTCAAATCAGGCAAAGCAAACAAGAGCTATGTTTTTTTTAATCGATAATTTCATTAAACGAAATGCTGGTTCTGGGATGATATTGGATTTCGAGGGGTCCAACAATGAAAATTTAGCCAGATTTTATAAGGGTTTTGGTGCCTCAGAAAAACCTTATCCTGGCTTGAAAATCAATCGTTTACCCTTGCTGTTGAAAAACTTCAAAAAATGATATTTTATATTGATTTAATAATGTTTAATTTAGAATCAAATTTAATTAAAAGAAAGATTTGTAATGGTTCATATTTTAGGAAAGAATAACTCTATATTTAATCAATTCATTGCAGAATTACGTGATGTAAATGTTCAACAAGATTCCATGCGATTTAGGAGAAACCTTGAAAGAATAGGAGAGATTTTCGCCTACGAAATAAGTAAGTCTCTCTCCTATAAATCCACTGAAATTACTACACCTCTTGGAATTGCCCAGGCAAATCTCGCAACTGATCAGCCTGTAATTGGATCAATTTTGCGTGCGGGCCTTCCTTTGCATCAAGGAATTCTAAATTATTTTGATCGTGCCGAGAATGCATTTGTTTCTGCATACCGTAAACCTCATAAAGACGGGACTTTTGATATACAAGTAGAATATGTTTCAAGCCCTGATCTTACCGACAGAATACTTATTCTTGCTGATCCAATGTTGGCAACTGGAGCATCCATGGTGCTTACATATAAGGCATTATTAATTAAAGGAATTCCAAAGCATACCCACTTTGTTGCCGCCATTGCAAGTGCTGAAGGCCTTGAATATGCAAAACGAAATCTTCCACCAGAAACAACAATCTGGATAGGGGAGGTAGATGATGAACTTACCGCTCAATCCTATATTGTTCCTGGTTTGGGTGATGCCGGGGATCTTGCTTTCGGAACAAAAGTATGAAGTACAAGCATGTTTTTTTTGACCTTGACCTTACACTTTGGGATTTTGATAAAAACTCCACTGAAGCTCTTTTTGAAATTTTCAACGAACTTGAATTAACAAACTCTGGAGTAACTAATTTTGATGAATTTGTTGCTGGATATAAAATCCACAATGAAGCAATGTGGGAGGGATACAGAAAAGGAATAGTAACAAAGGAACAATTAAGAACAGAACGCTTTGATAAAGCATTACTGGATTTTGGCATTCAGGATAAGAAATTAGCACAAAAGATCGGAGATGCCTACCTTGAAAAAAGCCCTTTTAAAACTCATTTGTTACCCTATACCATTGAAGTTCTGGAATACCTGTCACAAAAATATACCCTCCATATTATCACAAATGGTTTTAAAGAGGTTCAATTTTTGAAATTAGAGAATACAGGCATAAGGAAATTTTTTGACCAAGTTATTACTTCCGAATCTGCCGGGTTTAAAAAACCGGACAAAAGGATTTTCCATTATTCCTTATACCGTGCTAAAGCCAAAACCAAACAAAGTATTATGATTGGAGACCATCTTGATATTGATGTAGTTGGAGCCAGAAATGCAGGCCTTGACCAGGTTTATTTTAATCCAGGCTGTAAAGTGCATAAGCAAAAGGTTACTTATGAGGTATCTAGCTTAAAAACATTGATAGAAATTTTTTAGTAATAAAGGTTTTTAAGTATTCCCATTCATTTAAACTTGTTTTTTATTTCCTTTTGTTTTTATTATGCAAAAAAAAAGCTCTTCAGAAATTCTGAAGAGCTTTTTTTGAATTTTTATTAATGCTTATTCAACTGCATCATTAGATCTGATAGTTTCAGTTTTTGTAGCATCAGTCTTTGTAGCATCAGTCTTTGTAGCATCGGTTTTTGTAGCATCCGCTTTTTTTGCGCAGCATGGTTTAGTTGCTCCTTTATCACAACTCTTTGCTTCAGTTTCTGTTTTAGCACATGACTTAGCATCTTTTTTCTTTTTATCTTTTTTTCCTTTTTCTTCGTGAAAGCAAATTGCATTCTCGTTAGATAATACTACTGAAGAAGCAGTTGTTGCTCCGATGTATCCTACAAGTGCTAATGCTAAAAATAAATTTTTCATAAGTTTCTTGGTTTTTGGGTTTAATTATTATTGTACAAATATAACTTTTTTATATTAAATATATAATTCAAAACGAAAATAATAAAATTTAAGTATTAATCTATTGTTCCTAAAATTGTTTCACCACCTTTTACTTTCTGATTTAAAGTAACTTCTATTTTTGCATTTAGTGGAAAAAACACATCCACCCTTGATCCGAATTTAATAAAACCCAGTTCTGTTCCTTGTTTTACTTGTTGTTCAGGTTTGCAGTAATAAACTATTCTCCTTGCAAGAGCTCCTGCAATTTGTCTTATAAGTAGTTCTTTTCCTGATTTTGTTTCAAGAACAATTGAGGATCTCTCATTTTCGGTGGATGATTTTGGATGCCATGCAACCAAGTATTTTCCCGGATGGTATTTTACATATTTAACAACACCGCTTACAGGATAACGGTTGATATGCACATTTACCGGGGACATAAAAACAGAAACCTGAATTCTTTTATCCTGAAAATATTCATTCTCCAAAACCTCTTCAATAACTACAACCTTACCATCTGCAGGACAAATAACTTTTGCATCATCATTTGTAAAGTTTCTTTTAGGGTTTCTGAAAAATTGTAAAACAGTAATCAAAAGGATTGCAGAAATTACATAAATAAAATACCTGAATAAGGTCAAATCATTTAATAAATAATGTGAAATAAAAATCAGAACTGCTATGAAAAGGATAGCAGCAATTAATGTGGGATAACCCTCTTTGTGAAATTTCATGGTTCCAGTTGATAAATTAGCTTGATTAATGCTGAAATTTGGTTAAAGTTAAAAAAAGAAAAACGTAAAGCTTTTAAGCTTTACGTTTTTTGAAAAATAATCTAAATAAGGATTAATAATTACCTCTGTATCGAATTGCTTTTTCTATTTTTTTAAGAGCAGTAATATAAGAACCTGTTCTCATTGAAGTTTTATACTGCTTGGCATTAAACCAAACATTTTCAAAAGCTTGTATCATGTTAATATCATGCTTGGTATTAACTTCTTCCTCTGTCCAGTATATTCCTGAACGGTTTTGAACCCATTCGAAATAAGAAACTGTAACACCTCCAGCATTCGCTAATATATCAGGTACAACTATAATTCCTTTATGGTGAAGAATTTCATCTGCCTCAGCAGTTGTTGGTCCGTTAGCACCCTCTACAATTAATTTTGCTTTAATGTCTTTTGCATTATCCTTAGTAATCTGATTTTGGATTGCTGCAGGTACAAGTACATCAACTGGAAGAGTTAATAATTCTGCATTTGTAATTTCATTTCCACCGTTAAATCCTCTTAATACTCCATTGTTTGCTTGTACATAAGCAATTGCTTTTGAAATATCAATTCCTTTTGGATTGTAAAAAGCAGCTGTATGATCAGAAATTGCTAGAATTTTAATTTTTTGATCCTCAAGTAACCTGGCAGCATGTGAACCTACATTTCCAAAACCCTGAACTGCCGCAGTAGCATGTTTTCTATTCATACCCATCACTTTCATTGCTTCAAGTGTAGTAATCATAACACCTCTACCTGTTGCAGCCTCCCGACCTTTTGACCCACCAAGAGTAATTGGTTTACCTGTAACAACTCCAGGCTCATTAAATCTTTTTACTTTTGAATAAGCATCTACTATCCATGCCATTTCTCTTTTTCCTGTTCCCATATCCGGTGCAGGAATATCTTTGTCAACTCCAAAAACATCAGCCATAGAAATAGCATATGCCCTTGTTAATCTTTCAAGTTCTCCTGTAGACATATGTCTTGGATTACAACGAATACCACCTTTTGCACCTCCATAAGGCAAGTTTGCTACCGCACACTTAAAGCTCATCCAGGCAGCAAGTGCATTTACTTCATCCAAATCAACATCCATAGCATAACGGATACCTCCTTTTGATGGACCTAGAAAAGTAGTATGAATTACACGGTAACCCATAAAAACCTGAATTGTTCCATTGTCCATGGTTACAGGCAAACTTACAAGATTTTGTTTTTCAGCTGATTTCAATATTTTTTGAATATCCTCTGCCAAATCGATTTTTTTTGCTGCAATATCCAATCGTGCCAATACTGCATCAAACATATGTTGGGAAGTATCCGACAATACGTTTACAGCTGTTGCAGATGTTTTTTCATCCAATGTTTTTTTCTGTGCAGTTTTTTTAACTGGCGATACAGCTGGTTTCTTTGCAGATTTTGCAATTGGTGAAGAATTTGTTTTTTTCACAGTTTTTATAACTGGTGAAGAACCTGTTTTAATAACAGGTCGTTTTCTTGCTGGTTTGTTTTTTATAGCCATTTTGAAATGATTTTTAAAAGTGCGCGAATTTAGGAATTATTAATGCTACGCAAAAGCTTTATAAATAAATTAATGTTTTTTTTTTCAAAGTTACCTCCCAGGAATTTAAAATTATCAGTTAATTAGAGTTAAAAAGATCCAAACAAATGGTGCTGAGATAAGAATTGCATCAAACCTATCTAGAATTCCTCCGTGACCTGGAAGTAAATTTCCCGAATCCTTTATACCAACTTGCCTTTTAAACATGGACTCTGTTAAATCCCCTAAATTGCCTGTGATTGCCAGGATAGCTGCCATTATTAACCAATTTCGAACTGAAAGTTCCGTATAAAATAAAGAAAGAACATAGGCAATAGCAAGTGCTAAAATAAATCCACCTGCAGCTCCTTCCCAGGTTTTTTTTGGCGAAATTCTTTCGAATAATTTTCTTTTACCCATGCTTCTACCAGCAAGATATGCGCCCGTGTCATTTGTCCAAATAATTAAAAAATACCCTAATAGTATATTTGAATTAAATATTCCTCCAAATTTTGTTTCAGTATTAATAATTAAGAAAGAGAGTAAAGCAAATGGTACTGCTACGTATATTATACCCATTAAACTTACTGCAATGTTTGCAAGGGGAGTTTTTGATTTTCTATATAATTCAACAATAAACAGTGAAAATGGAACAAAAAGGGCTAATGAAAGAAACTTAAATTCAATTACCTCAAAAAGAGAAAAAGAGCATATTAGTATGAAAACAATTAAGCCAGCAAGTGTTCCAGTGGTTTTCTGAACCTCAAAGCCTGCCTTTGAAGCAATAGAATAAAACTCCTGTAACCCAATAAAAGTTATTATCAAAAACAGGATGAAAAACAATACCGGATGAACTATTATTGCACCTATTAGTACTGCAATAAAAATTGCTCCTGTTATACTTCTTGTCAGCATATTAAAAATCTTTAAGTAACTGCATTGCCTTTAAAACATCAGCAGTATTAACATATAATTCTATTTCACCAAAGGAAAGATAGGACGAATCTTTTTTATTTAATGAAACACTTTGAATATCATTTTTTTTAAGGACAGCTTTAATAAGTTCTGTTTTATGAATGTCATCAGTTTGATAAATTTTTACCCATTCTTTTTCCATTGGCGGTAAAATTAGGATTTTTACTTATTCAATATGGTTTTTTCATACTTTTGCTTAAATGATAAACAAATTTAATGTAAGAGTTTATGGATTATTCATCAATAAAAAGAAAGAGATATTGATTATTGATGAATATAGAAATGGTTTTAAATTCACAAAATTTCCCGGGGGAGGGCTTGAGTTCGGTGAAGGTACTATTGAATGCCTTGAGCGAGAATGCATGGAAGAACTAAACCAGGAAGTTCGAATTCTAAGTCATTTTTATACGACAGATTTTTTTCAACAATCCGCATTCAATAAAAAAGAACAACTAATTAGTATTTATTATTTAATGGACATTGAAGATCCTTATAATTTTAAAATTGCTGAAAAAGAATTTGATTTTAAAGAATTGAAAGAAGGAGCTGAATCTTTTCGTATTAAATCCCTGGAAAAAATACAAACGGATGAGCTCATGTTTCCGATTGATAAAAAGGTTCTGCTAATGCTTAAAGAAAAAATGCTTTAGTTTTTATTTGAAATAATTCTAAAATTTAAAAAAGGTAATAATCAAAATGAAAAATAACAATTTACTAATAAAGTATACAATTGGTATATTTTTAATTTTAATAACCCTTGGTTCCTGCGCACCAACCCGCTTTGTTAAACCTTTGGAAAAAGATCAAAAAGCAGTTGCCTTTAATCTTGGAGGTCCTTTAATTGGTTTTGCAGGCACAACTATTCCAATTCCCTTTACGGCTTTAACATACGGACAAGGATTAAACGCTAAAACAACTGCATTTGGAAGTATTCATACCACTTCGCTTTTATATGGAAACATCCAAAGTGATATAGGTGTATTGAGAGAAATTAAAGCTTATGATACTACAAATGCCTTAATTCCGGGAATATCAATGGTATTGGCAGGGAATTTTATTTATGGCACATTTGAAAAAAAAGCAAAATTATGGCCACAAGGTGATTTGAATTTTTACTGGGACATTAATAAAAAAAGGCATTTCATTTATTTAGGCATATCCAATTGGTTTGAATTTGCCACAAAAAAAGCGCATGAACAAGCTCAAACAAAAAATTGGTTTATTAATCCACATTTTGGAATTAGCGGTCAAGGAAAAAAATGGAACAGTCAATTGGAAATGAAGTATTTGGCACCAGGAATAAGCAATCAAAACATAGTTGTGGATTACGCATCATTTGGAAATACTGGTGCAATTGGAGTTTATTATAGTATTACACGTAAATTTTAGTAAGATGTATAAAAATATATGTATTGCAGCTATTCTTCTTTTTCTAACATCTTGTCTTAGAGTGGATGAAAACCTGTTTAACCCGGATACAACCATAACAGCATATAAAATGGATGAATTTGAGGGTGAAGTCGATTTTATTCTTGATAACAACTATAAAATTCCTGAAAATTTAGTCCATGTATTTACGCTTGATTCTGAAGGGAAAACGATTCATGGCATATATATAGGAGATACTGCTAAAATAAAAACAGATACAGTAATAATGTATTGCCATGGAAATAAATGGCATATGGATTTCTACTGGCAACGTGCAAAACTTTTGGCTCATTCAGGTCATAAAAACAGGTTTGGAGTTCTTATGATTGATTATACAGGATTTGGATTGTCAAAAGGAGATCCCACAGAGCAGGCCTTATATGAGAATACCAGTTCAGCAATTGAATGGTTAAAACTAAAGGGTTTAACAAGTGAACGTCTTGTAATATATGGCTTTAGTCTTGGCTCGGCACCTGCAATCAACCTTACGGCAAATCCTAAAGCCTTAATTCCTGCAAAGCTAATTGTTGAAGCACCTTTTGCCTCCTCTGCTGTTATGGTTCAGGATGCCGCACTTCTTGCAATGCCTGTTTCCTATTTTGTAAATGTTAAAATTAACAATGCCGAGGAAATTAAAAAAGTGAATCAACCTTTCATGTGGATACATGGAACAGATGATGATTTTTTAAGCATTAAAACCCATGGTGAACTGGTATATAGTAACTATTCAGGAAAAAACAGCCAGGCACATCGGATATCAGGTGCAAACCATGGTGATGTGCCTATAGTTTGGGAATTTGAAAATTACTCCAAGGCTATTGCTGAATTCATTGAAAATTGAAAGTGTTTCTGATTAATAATTTTTTTTTAAAGTCGTATGAAAAAATCTCAAATTACAGTAATTCCTGAGTATTTTAATTATTATCTCAGTTTAATTCAAGATGTTGATTTAAACATTTCCCTAGAAAATCATTTGACTGAAATAAATGAAATTGATATTAAGGAATTTGAAGCATTAAAAGATATTGTTTATGCTGCCAATAAGTGGACAGTAAAAGATATTTTGCAACACATAATAGATACAGAAAGGATTATGACATTCAGAGCTTTACTCTTTGCCAGGGGCGATAAAAACACCTTGGCAGGATTTGATGAAAATTCCTTTGCTGTAAATACCACAGTGCAAAATAGAAGTGTAATGGGTTTAATAAATGAATTTGTTCAGGTTAGAAAAAGCACGCTTCTTTTGTTTGAAAATTTTAATGATAAAATGTTAAATGCAACAGGAATGGCAAATGGAAAAGAAATTTCTGTATTAGCAATTGGTTTCATAATATGTGCCCATCAAAAACACCATTTAAATGTAATTAAGGAAAGATACCTTCCTTTACTCATGAAACTCGAAAATTAGGGGATGAATACATTAAGAAACTGTTTTGAATTTAATTTTTAATTCTATTAAGCATTAGTCGAATCATTGCTAATTGTATCATAGTTTCACTTGTATCAGTATGATATTCAAAATCTTTACTTAACCTTCTGTAACTTT
>JACCXN010000046.1 GCA_013696965.1 Bacteroidota bacterium
CTTTATTGGTTTTGACTGGCGTTACAGAAAATTGGGCCACAACGAAATAGAAGAAAATCTTTTTGGTCAAACTAATACCAAAGACAACCGAACTCAATTCAGTTTAGGAGTTAATTACACTTTACCATTGCTAATCATCGCCCAAGCCGAAGTATATCTAGATGGGAATGTGCGTTTTCAATTGATGAGAGAAGACATAACCATTTCCAAAAGATTAAGAGCAGGTTTTATGGTGAATACTGACAAAGAATATATGATTGACTTTCGTTACATTATAAATAAAAATACAGGAATAAGAACTCATTACGACAGCGATATGGGCTTTGGTGTTGGACTAACTTTGAATTATTAATTTCCACGCATTTTGCAAGCACATTTAAAAGCCACACGAGCCAACGCTAAACAATTCTGATAGCTAATCAGTTGAAGCTTATGTAAAAGAAAAAGCATTAAGAATGATAATTAATAATTAAATTATATCTTTACCCTAGCATTATAGTGACTGAATGAAAAGAATAGCCATCATACTTTTAATGTTCCTTTACCTGATACCCGCTATTGGGGTAACAGTAGCGGCTCATTATTGCGGTGGTAAAATCGCATCTGTTTCAATCAACTCTTTTGACACTAAACACAAGTGTCCGTGCGGCAGCAAGAAAATGGCTAAGGACTGTTGCAAAAACAAAACAACTACCATCAAATTTGATGACGAGCAACAAAAAACGCAACAGGTTTTATGCAATAGCATGAAGGTTACGGACTTTCAACCTGCACTTTTAAACAATCTAAATTTTGACTACCATTCTCCGCTTCTTTCAACCGAATTTGACCATAGCACGCATCGACCGGATGACCTAAAGCACCCTCTTTACATCCGTCAATGCGTTTTCCGAATTTGATTTTTTGTTTTTGTTTCAGAGCCGACATGTATTTGTGCTTCGGCTTATTGCGCTTTTAACAGCGCAACAGTTTTGATCATAATTAAAAATCAAAAACAGTAAAAATGAAAATCACAACATCAATTTTTGCGACAGCATCTATCGTTGCTCTTGCTCTTGTCGTTACTATTTCTTCCTGTAAGAAAGACCACGACAACGATCACGACATGGATATGTTCAACATTAACTATCCCGCAGCATACATTGTAAACGGCAGTTCCAATAATATTTCGGTTATCAAACTTGCCGACAACACCGTTAGCGAAACTATTTCCTTGAATGGCGCAACCTATCCGCACCACATCTATCTCAACCCTGCTAAAACAAAATTGGCGGTGGCTATCACCAGCACCGATTTAAGTGGTGGTCATGGAGGACACAGTGGCACACTCAGGGGCTTAAAGGTTCAGATTATTGATGCCATTACCGGAATGATTGACAAAGAAATTGCACTCAGAAAAATGCCACACAATGCAATTTTCAATTCTTCGGGAACAGAACTTTGGATTGGGCAAATGGACACCATTCAAAGCCAGGTGCTGGTTTACAAAACTTCTGACTGGACTTTGCAAAATACTATCAATGTAGGTGTAGGTCTTTCAGAAATCACTTTTTCGACAGATGGTTCAATGGCTTTTGCCTGCAATACAATAGATGGAACTGTTTCCCTCATTGATGCCAAAAACAAAATGATACATGCAACGCTCACCGTTGGGCAAGACCCTGTTGGCGCATGGACGGCAAGTAATGGTAAAATGTTTGTGGACAATGAAACGAGCCAGACAATTTCTGAAATAACGGTTTCGTCTATGAGCGTTGCCGCCACCATCAATCTTGGTTTTAAACCCGGGTATGCAGCTTACAATTCTTCAAATGCTGAATTGTGGGTTTCTGATGCCACAAACGGCAAAGTGGTATATTACACATTTGACGGAACTAATTGGAATACGCAAGGCAACATAACAACTGGCGCAGATGCTCATGCCATTGCTTTTAATGCCGATGGCAGCAAAGCGTATGTTACCAATCAGGGAGCAAACACGGTTTCAGTAATTGATGTGGCTACTCATGCAGTAACGAAAACAATTAATGTAGGCACAAAACCCAACGGAATTGTCATTAAACAGTAATTCAAAAAAATAACTTTCATTTCAATAATAACAAATCAAAATGAAAAAGCAAATCATCATCACAACATTGTCACTGGTAGTAATAATGTTTATCGCTTCGTGCGGAATTAATACTTCCGAAACCAAGAGCAGCACAGAAACCGAAAAGATAGAAACAGCCCAATACCAATGCCCTATGAAATGTGAAGGCAAAAAAAACTACGACAAGCCGGGGCAATGCCCCGTTTGTAACATGGATTTGGAAAAGGTGGAAACAACCCATGAGAACCAAGACCATAATCATTAAACATTTTAATACAAATCGCAATAATGAATATTGTTCACAATGGAAAACAAGCATCACGAATACCAACATACAACAACTGCTGACAATGAACATATAAAGCCATGCTGACAGATAAACATGCAGGCACATCGCTATTATGGCCAGAGGCCTTGTTAATATGAGCGTAGCGGGACGCTACGCTCATATTAACAAGGTGGAAGAGAAGTTGGAACAAGAGAAACGCAGGACTAGCTAAACCAAGGCAAAAGGAAGATATAGAGCAATTTGCAAAAGAAAAAGGAACCCTGCATGTTGTTTTTTGACCATAATGTTTTCGAGACAACTAATTAAACAATATCAAACTGATTTTAATGGTTATCTTTGTATAAACCTTACTATTCCAAAGCAATGGGAAAAATAAAAAGACCATTAGAGAAAAAAAGCGAGAGCCTCCGGAAAAAGGTAGTTGTAAAATCCGGGCGGAAAACAATAAAAGAGGTTGATGATGCAGCCCTCCTTTCAAAGATAGGCAGAGAAAGTGCTGCACAAGCAATCCGGGAATCTAAAGCGCTTGGGTTAACCATCACTTATATGGAAAATGGCATTTTATACGAAGAGGATGCAAAAGGGAAAAAGTCGATAATTAAAAAATTTCCTACAAAAGAAAAGACTTCTGTGCATTTAAAAAAAGGAAAAACTATCCGTGTCAACAATTAAACGTCTACGAATTTTTGCAGGACCAAACGGATCAGGCAAAAGTGTACTTTTCAATAAATTCAGGGAAAATTATATTACAGGATATTTTGTAAATGCAGACGAAATTGAAAAAAAACTTGCAACCAGTGGTTTCATAGATTTATCTGAAGCCGGTTTAAAAACAGAAGCAAAAGATTTAATAAATTTCAAAAAGACTATTGGAGCTAAAAGCTTGTTGGCCAAAACTAATAAGGAAAATAAAACAATTGATATTAAATTGATTGATAACTTTTTAGTTGACAAGGAGAAAGAAACACATAGTTATGAGGCCTCTTTTGCTGCAGCTTTTATCAGGTACATGCTGATTAAAACCAATAAATCATTCTCCTTTGAAACAGTAATGAGTCATCCCTATAAACTTGAAGAAATAAGGCAGGCCAATATCAAGGGTTACAAAACTTATTTATATTTTGTTTGCACAGAAAGTCCTTTGATTAATGTTGCTAGGATTGATAATAGGGTAGATAAGGGGGGACATTCTGTTGATCGGTCAAAAATTGAAGAGAGGTATCTCAAATCTCTGGAAAATTTGCCTGAAGCATTCAAGATAACCCACAGATCTTATTTCTTTGATAATTCTGGTTTAAAAACTCAACTCATCGCAGAAGGCTTTAATGGAAAAGAAATAAAAATATTTACAGAAGATTGTCCTAATTGGTTTATAAATTTCTTTGGCAATATTTTTTAGCTTATTAATTATGGAAGTATCCTCTTTAATGACTTATTTTTGGGATATATATACATAATCTAAGGAAACAAGAATCTTTTCCACCTCAACTATTTTATTGGTCTCAATCGTTAGTAAAAACTATGCACTTTTAGTGAAAGACTTTGATTCTACATAATTTCAATAAATAAGCAAGTTAACTGATTTGATGGTTAGGATTTTATTCCGTTTTACTGAACCTCTGTACTTTAAGTGCAGAGTGGTTTGGTTTCGTGATCGAACGGACTTTTTAGAAAAAATAAAAATCGGTTTTAGCATTGTTGTTGAGCACCAAGCGGCATTTTTTTTATTGCGATAAAAAAAACAAACTATATTTAAATTATTTTAATTATAATTTTTTGTAGTTAAAAATTTGAAAAAAGGGCAATATAGCCGATATGTGTACAGGAAATAGGTGTTTCATGAATAATTTGATTTGATAGTTCTATTTTTATTTGAAAATTTACCTGTGAAATGTTAAGCAGATGCAATAACCGACAGGTGCAAAACAGAATTACATCTCAAATATTCAACCTATGATGGAGTATGTAAATGGAGGGAAAGGTTGTATGGGAAAAAGAAAAATCAGCTTGTAAAACCCATTCTCAAAGAAGGACTTGTTTATTAACTTTAGGCGTTCTACTTACTGCTGTTACACTTGGAACTTTTGTATGGTTCGTTACCGACTTTAGCATTTAATATGCTATTGGGTTCAATCGTTTCATCAACAGATGCAGCAGCCGTATTTTCCATTCTGCGCTCAAAAAGCCTTGCCTTAAAAACTGAGGCCACTGAAAAAGTCTTTTTAAGAATTAAATGTTAATAAAAGGGAGTAGAAACGCAAGTTTATCTACTCCCTTTTTTGTATTTTGTATCAGATTCAAAAGCCTAATATACATGCTGGTACAA
>JACCXN010000047.1 GCA_013696965.1 Bacteroidota bacterium
TCACGTCACCGGAATGACCGGTCACGCTCCCGAATTCGGCGGTCACGATGCCGAAACGGGCGGTCACGGTGGTCCGAAATACGCACCCACAAAAGCGGGACCAGAAAGGAGGAGCAGCCCCCATGAAGATCGAAGACATCCGCCACTACGGCGTGCCGTTCATCAACAACGCCACCGCAAAGCTGATCGCCACCGAAATCACGCACCACATCGTGTCGATCCTGTAACGAAAACCCGGGCCAGGTCGAACAGGCCTGCCTCCCAAGACGCCACCAGCCAGCCGCGCACCGTCATGGGCGCAATCAAAATGTCAATTTATATGTCTTGTTATATCGCATCAAAAAGCGCTACATTGGAGTCTTGCAAGCTTCGCGAGGTTCGTCATGTCCGCCGCTCCTCTTCGACTTGTCCGCCTGGCTCCCGACCCCCTGGGGCTGTACGTCCGCGCTGGGCGCCTTGATCAGAAGGACCTCCAGAGCTTCATCACGTCGGGATCGGCAGCGTTTACGGGCGTCGTCTTCGAGGCCAAACGTGTAGGGCAGCAAATGGAGCTGTTGTCGCTGGTGCTAGAGCGCGGCCTCGATGCCGTGCTGGACCCCCAGACTCAGGCTATGGGCACGGTCGGTGGCTATGCGAAGGGCATGGATGGTCTTCCGTGGTCCAAGAAGCGGCCCCATGCCTTGGACGATCTGGCGACGGCCTTTCAACAAATGCATTTGGCCGAGGACATCGCGAAGTTCGCAGTCCTCCATGGGTTCACCCAAGTGATCACGCCAACCCATCTGATCACTGGGCCCGACGATCCCTGGCTGGCGATCGACATCGCCTCCACCAACGCACTTCGCGCTGCGCTGGAGCGCCATGGCGCCGGGCATGTGCAGCTTCACTACTCGCTCGCACTGAGCTACGAGGCATTCCGTACCGCCCCGAAGCGACTGGCCGTCCTGGAGCAACTGCGCCGAGCCATGGTCGATGGGCTGTGGCTGAACATCTCCAGCTGCGGATCAGACAGCTCGCCGACAGCCATCACTCGATACGGGGATGCCGCAGCGGACTTTCACGCACTCGGTGTGCCGATCGTCGCGGACCATGCAGGGGGCCTGATGGGCTTGTCCCTTCTGGCGTTCGGCGCTGTGGGGGGTCTGTCGCATGGCGTTACGCTGGGCGAGCGATTCGACACCGGCAGCTGGCACAAGGTGCCGGAGGCAGGCAAGCCGGTCTTTGGCGCCAAGATGCGGGTTTATCTGCCGACGCTCGACCTGATGCTGCCGCGCGTGGACGTGGAGCGTTTCTTCGAGGCGGGAGGGGGCAGGGCACGCTCTGCATTCGGATGCCGGGACACGAACTGCTGCCGACGAGGAATCGACGACATGCTGCAAGCCCCGGCCAGGCACTTCCTCTACCAGCGCACGCAGCAAGTCGCCGGCTTGGGGCAGATCCCGGAATCGATCCGCCCCACCGAATTCCTGGAAGACCACCTGCGGCCGGCGAGCGATGCAGCGTTGATCGCTGCCAAGCTTTCGCTGCCCGAGGACTTGGCACAGAAGGCAGCCAAGCAGGCGAAGCGGCTGAACGACATGCGGACCACGCTGGGCCCCTACGCCAAGAAGCGTCGTGACTCCTCGTTCGCTCGTCACCCAGTCACGCGCATTGCTCGTGGCGGCACGCGCTGACGAACCCCATTTTCATGATTCACCCACCTACCCATAGAGGCATGCCATGAGCAATGCGATTGCACGCCGCCTGGAAGCCATTCAAACCAAGGGAGCCATGCGGTCATCCGACGTAGCCAACGTCCTGAACGTGCGGCCCGAGACCGTTTCTCGATGGAACAAGGGCAAGGCGCTGCCGCACGCCAGCACCGAGAAGCAACTTCTCGAACTGGAGTTCGTCATCGACAAGCTCGCCGACATCTACGAACCGCACGATGCGCGGTTGTGGCTTTTCGCCCGCCAGCGTCTTCTGGGCGACCAGGTACCGGCCGAGCTGATCCAGCAGGGCCGCGTGGACGAAGTCCTGGCCTCGGTCAACCAGCTGCTCGACGGCGTGCATCTGTGAAGCCAGGACAGCAGGATGATCCACGACCCAGACTTGCTAGACCAGCTGGACGCGCTCCCGAAGGAGACCTTCGACGGAGAGGTCTTCAGGGGCACACGGC
>JACCXN010000048.1 GCA_013696965.1 Bacteroidota bacterium
TTGGTTTGCAAACAGCTCTTTTATAATTTCATGTTTCTCCGACTCGCTGAAAAGTCTATTCGATTTTTGAATGATTTTTTTGTCCATTTTACACTTTTTTAGTGTAAACCTATTTCAGGACAAGACATGGGGATACACAATAATCATAACTACATATCAATCAATTATTAAAATTAAAAATTATAATCTAATGTTATAAATAGAAATCTTCCATCCATATATTCAATACGTTTGCTATGTTCTAGACTAGGTGTAATATTTATAGTAATACCAGTTGTTAAACTAATATTATTAGTAATAAAAAATTGCCAAGCAGGTGATATACCACCTCCATAATTATACGTGCGGTACTTTATCCAATATTCAGTGAGTCCTATCAATTCAGCTCCTAATAAAAAATTATTTTTTCCACCTACAGGAAACACTCTTTCAATACCAATTTTTCCTAATAAACCATTATAAACGTATTTGTATCCTTGTTCATCTTTTCTGGAAGTATAATTAAATTCTAATCCGCTTTTTAGATTATATTTTCTGTATTTTCTGTTGTAATTTAACATATAAAGATATGGATATCGCAATCCCCAAGATATAGGTGTTAAAGAAAATGGAACAATGTTAACTCCAAATGAAATTTTATTCATTGATTCGTTTCGAACCTTTAAATCTTCTTGGCTTTTTACAGAATCAACAAATAAAATTGTCACAAAAAAAAGTAAAACTATTTTTTTCATTATTAAATGTTTTGTTATTAATCAAATATAATATTTAATTCTTTGTAGAAGCCAATTACTTTCCTGAAATATATATGCAGGCACTTGCGCTGTGGAAATAGCTCTTTTCATTTTTCTGTGTGATGGGCCGTGAATAAGGGGAAAATGGAAAGTGCTATTTTTGCGCTGGCAATATTAATTTTTTAGTGCGTGAGGAAAAAAAACAAGCACGAAGCGATGGCATCTCCAGGTTTTGAAAGTTTGCAGAAAACTTCTTAAATGCTAAAAGCCAAAACAGCCAGAAAGTCTCTTGGAGATTGCGGTCCAAGAGGCTGCCGCATAACGGTATTTGCATATATGCAGGTGGCGGTTATAGCACCGAACCAAAAACCGCTGGCAGCAAAGTTAATAGAAATACAAGGCTTTGCAATAGAGTACCTAGACCGCCACTTGCAAATATGCAATGTTAGCTGTTGGCATTTCCCACTTGTCTAGGAAGTCACGATTAGTTGCGAATAGCACAACGTTAATGAATAGTGACAGTTACAGCGTGGGTTGTGTGTTTTGTTTTTTTAAGGGGTGGGGATAAAAAAATTGAAATCTAGCCTGGGGAAGGAAGAAGGGAAGCTTATTTACAATTTTTGGTTTGCGTGATGGGTTTTTGAGGGAATTGTGAATGTGCTTACCTGTGCGTATGGGTTTTCGTTCCTGACTTTCATGGTTAGTAATGAATTTTCATTGGGTCATATTTCCTTTCTGTTTGGTTTAACATAGGTCTGTCATACAACTTAGATTAGATTATGATATCGTTTGAATAGGGAGATTAAAGGCAAGTAATAACGGAGTATCTTTGGAGTAATATCGGAGTAAGTATGGAGTAAAAGAAATATTTAATTTTTTCTGAACCGAATACCCTTGGAAATTATTGTGGGACTACCGGTA
Organism: Bacteroidota bacterium; assembly: GCA_013696965.1. Lineage (NCBI taxonomy): Bacteria > Pseudomonadati > Bacteroidota > Bacteroidota bacterium. Next base: position 1,656 of record JACCXN010000048.1, read on the forward strand.
ACTAAGTACAAAAATGTAAAGTTGCTTTTAAAGCAATTTTCTATTAAAAAAAATACGTTTTCTGAGGAGCTTTATTGTAAAACTAAGTTTATGGAAAATATAATTGGAAATAAGAAAAATGAAACTGTTAATTGTAAAATCTTTTATACATTGACAATAAACAATTTGTGAAAAGCAACTCCAGTTTATCACTTTTACCTTTTCTATGTTTATTCAGATAACGTAATATTCAAAAAACGTAAATAATACCAATCTATTGAAAACAATCAATTGTTAATAACTTAAACAAATGAAATTCTAATTCTTCCTTTTTATTTGTATTTCTCCTATATATTTACGTTTTTAACAGATAAATATAAATTTTATTCTGTAGTCGGTAATCAACAATGCACAGAAAATGGTAAATAAGAGTGCACAGAAAATGGAAACAAGAGTGCACAATTTGGTCAAAGGTATATCATTTGTTTTTAGGTTCAAAAATTGTTTTTCTATTT